>NZ_JACAXD010000004.1:0-163906 GCF_013391485.1 Acinetobacter sp. SwsAc5 | reverse complement strand
TACTCACCCGTCCGCCGCTAGCTCAGTTACCGAAGCAACCTCGCCCGCTCGACTTGCATGTGTTAAGCCTGCCGCCAGCGTTCAATCTGAGCCATGATCAAACTCTTCAGTTAAAATCATTTTGAAGTTTTAATCTAAACTTCCAAATCTGGCTCATCAATTTTCTGACTTAAATTTCGCTCAAATAAACTTCGAGTAATTTAAACCAATCAATCAATGAAATATTTTCGATCAATCAATCAGTAAAAATCCACACAAGTTGTTCTTCATAATCTCTTAATGATCTTCTCGATGCTTCGTCAGCATCAAGCTAGGTCGGCTATATTACGCTTTATTTCTAAAGTGTCAACTGGTAATTTAAATTATTTTAAACTTTCTTTCTAAAACCCAACTTAATCATTCTTAACCAAGTCATTGTTTTATCAGAGATTTTAATCTTCATCACCGCCGATGGATGTGCATTATAGGTGAAATATTTCGCCTTGCAACCCCTCTTTTTAAGTTTTATAAGTTTTTTAGTCCGAACGGTTAATTATTCAGCAAAATACTTCACTTTTCCACAAAATACTGTTTATTTCTTTTTCTTGATCATAAAAGGTTCAGGATTCATAACTACATCTGACATTTTTTCTGGCTGATCATGTTCCTGCCATTTCAGTGCGCGGCAGTCGATATATTCACAATAGCCTCCTTCTCCTTGTTGTTGATCTCCATTTATAGCCAACTGATATTGAAAACTTCCGACATAACCTGCTGCAGCCCCAAATTTAAAATCACCACGACTCTGCGCCTGTAAATGAATTGAGGTGCCATCTTCATCTTGATAACGCCATTCAAACTCACGTGGCAAATACATACACTGACCTGTTGGCGTTTTTACTTTTGGATAAACCCGTTGAATATTAAATTGTACTTGCCCATCAAATACCCGAGTTTGCTCCGTGTTCGCATTTCGCAGATAGATTCGAGATTGCAAAATTCGATTCAACACATCACGACTTTGTAGCAATATCATTTGTTGCTGATGATTCAGATTAATCACTTGATAGCAAAAAAATGCCACAGCGAAATAAGGAAACTGGATTGAGCGGGCAAACTCAAAACTACCCAATTGCTCAATCTGAAAATGCTGATCTTTATAGCGTACACTTCCCTGACACTGACACAGCAAAGACCAATGTTCTGCCAAATTCATTCGCAATTTAGTGAAATATGAAATTGTAGAGCTTGTGGTGATCTTTAAATCAAAGCTAAGTTCGCTATCTTCACGTTGAATATGAAATTGCGGAAAGTGTCCAGTAATGCGCTCTT
The DNA here is from genome assembly GCF_013391485.1 of Acinetobacter sp. SwsAc5. NCBI lineage: Bacteria > Pseudomonadati > Pseudomonadota > Gammaproteobacteria > Moraxellales > Moraxellaceae > Acinetobacter > Acinetobacter sp. SwsAc5. Next base: position 162,595 of record NZ_JACAXD010000004.1, on the reverse strand, counting down.
TATTGGCAAACTGAAAATACTCTGCAGTAAATACGCAATCATGTTGTATTGAATAATGATTGGACTGCCCCACCATGTGTGGGCTGCTACTACAAAGAATACTGGCTGTGTCTAAAGCTGAGGTTGTAATCACATTTTCAGGGCGCAGCATTGCGGTATTTAGGCTGCCCAATAAACCAATAAAGTTGAGATAATGTAAGGGTGCAGGCAAATTAGGAAGAATTAAGCCCTGATAGATAAATTTATAATGATGTTTTGGGGCGTGATAAGGCAGTTTGGCGGTTGCCGCAGGAGTTTGATTGAGTTGTTTGGAACGATCGAGAAAATCTTGAAACAGCTGCATATCAAACTCCTTGTGAGTTGATGCTTTTATGAAAGCTTAATTAACTCACTGCATTTTTTCTTGCCATAAAAGTGGTCACAAAACCTGAAAGTGCATAAATAATTGAAATCACTAAAATTCCAACAGGAATATTATAAGTCATGGCTGCAAGGATAAATACTGCGATTGGCAATACAAAAAACGGCACACGCTTACGATCAAAGGTTTTAAATGAATAATATTTAATATTGGAAATCATCAACAATCCTACTGCAATAATAATCACAGCATTGAGGATTTGTAGACCAATTTCACGAATATCATACAGTTCAGGAAAATCCCGTCCTACCCAAACCAGCGACACGATAATCAGCGCAGCCAAAGGACTTGCAACACCAATAAAGTAGCGCTTATCGACCACACCAATTTGCACATTAAAACGCGCCAAACGGAATGCGGCACAAGCCGTATAAACAAAGCAAGCCGCCAAGCCGATACGACCTAAATCATGCAAACTCCAGCTATACATCAAAATCGCAGGTGCAACACCAAAGGCGAGCATATCGGATAATGAATCAAACTGTTCGCCAAATGGACTTTGCGCACCAATCGCACGTGCCACACGACCATCTAAACCATCAAACAATGCTGCTAGAAAAATGGCATAAATCGCTTGGCTAAATTCGCCATTCATACTGGCAATAATGGAGTAAAAACCCGACAGCAAGGCTGCCGTGGTAATCAGGTTTGGCCACAGATAGATACCACGACGTTTCACCTTTTGCCCTTCACGGGTATGTTCTTCTTCCACCACTTCAAATGTAATTCCGTCATGCTCAAGATCACGGGAACTATACTCTCCTTCGGGTTTGGATGTGTTTGTCATTATTTTGTGTCCTAACTGTAACCTGAACGTCTATTTAAATTTTTTATTCGCCAACTAACCAACGCACTGCAGCATGTCCACCATGTTCTTGCATACGCAAGTGCGGGAACAACCATTGCAGGGCTTCATCTGCATCTTCAGAGAATTTCCATGGTGGATTAATCACCAATAAACCACAACCGTTTAAGCCCACAGGAGTATCGTCAGGCCACACACAAATTTCACAAATGAGTTGACGGCGAATACCTGTTTTAAACATTTTCTTTTCAAAACGTTCAATCATGGCGCGGTCTTTAATTGGATACCATACCGCAAATACGCCTGTTGGCCATTTTTTATGTGCAGCTGCCAATAATTCAACCAACTGAGGGAAATCTTTACGTTCCAATTCATACGGTGGATCAATCATCACCAAACCGCGTTTTTCTTTTGGTGGAATGACGCCCAATAAACCTTCGTAAGCATCACGCTCATGTAAACCTGCGCGTTTGTCACGAATGTTATGACGCAATTGCTGGAATACATCGCGCTGCATTTCAAAAATAGTTGCTTTGTCGATGTCACGCATACCTTGTAAAGCAAACCATGGCGAACCGGGATATGCACCTTGCCCATCCGTTTCACGCATTGCTTCAACCAGTTTTAAATACTGCTGTACGCCTTCTGGTGCCTGACGTTTGATTGAATCATCTAGTTTCACTAAACGATGAATACCATTTAAAAATTCGCCCGATTTTTGTGCAGGTGCTAAAGATAAGTCATATTTACCCGCACCGCCATGTGTATCGACATAGCGATAAGGTTTATCTTTGGCATTTAAACGTGTCAGAATTTGCAGCAATAAAACATGCTTCATGACATCGGCAAAGTTGCCCGCATGGAAATGGTGACGATAATTCATGTTTGGTTCATTCCTAAAATCAACCGACATTTTAGCATGAAAAAAAGTTTCATTCAGGAGCTTGTATTCCTCTAAAATAATCAGCTTGTCTTGCATTTTGTCTGAGTATCTATTTTATGGACGCCACACTGCTTCCAAAATCTTGGAATATTGATCAAATTCTTGAAGATTTAGATTTGCATGGTTTTGCCATGTTGGATGATGCCTATTCACCTGAATATCAACAACAAGTTCTAGCAGAGTGTAGTCAAAATTTAGATCAATTTCGTGAAGCAGCCATACAAAATGGTGTGGTCAGCAAAATTCGCAGTGATCATATTTTATGGATTCACGAAGATTTAAGCATTGCACAACAACATACCCAAACTCTTTTGGCTTTGGCCGAACAATTCAATCAGGCATTTTATTTAGGGATTCGTGAGGTCGAAGCGCATTTTGCCAGTTATCAAGCAGGTTCTTTTTATGCCTTGCACCGCGATAACCCACAACAAAAAAATGATCGGGTGATTTCTGCTGTCTATTATTTACACCCTGAATGGCAGACAGATTGGGGTGGACAACTACGTTTACAAGACAAACATGGAGCATGGCAAATTATAGAACCACGCCCAAATCGGATTGCAATTTTCCAAAGTGATTTATTGCACGAAGTTTTGCCTGCGACACAGCAACGTCTTTCCATTACCGCATGGCTACGCAGCGGCAATCAACTTTGGTAAAAACAGACCGCATTTTTCAGACTATTGGCTTTAAAACTGTAAATTTGCCCCGATGTAGAGCAAATATTGCTATCAGGAATTCACCCATGCGCAACTCGACTCAACAGCTTATTCAACGTATTGGGGAAACCGACCAACTTTTTTTACAAGGCAATACGCCTGAATTGGCATTAGAACGTGCCGATTTACGCTTACAATTGGTGAGTTTGAGCGAGTTACGCCAAGAACAGATTTACTTTTTGCAAGAAGCCATTGTGCTGTTGGAACAAGGTCGGATTGAATTTGAAGAAATACCAGTGACGTTATATATCAATTTGTCTTTGCATTTAGCCAAAGCCTATATGATGTATTTTGAGCTGACCCGCGATGCAAAATACGCCTTAATTACCCAACAAATTTTAAAAGCCATGACTCATTATGCACATGGAGATATTTTCTTTTTCTTGGCCTATGCCAGTGCCAGTAAAAATGAAAGCGCACTGTGTCGCCACTGGTTAGGTAAGTACAGTAAAACTGCCGAATTTGATTTGGAACTCTTACAAATTCACCCTGCTTTTAACGCCTATCAAACAGAAGTCTGGTTTAAACAAATTCTCAAAAGCAGAATGCATTAAAAAAACGCCTCAGAACGTTCTGAGGCGTTTTTTTATACTAAAAATATTAAAGATGATAATGACTTGAACCTAAACAGCTTGTAAACGATAAGCATCTAAATGTAATTGTTGATTGAGTTCATCAATCCAAATGGCCCAATCATCGTCTTGTACCAAATGACTGATTAAAAATTCACGTTGTGATTTATTCCAAAACGGCGCTTCATGTAAATTAATATGTGCAGGTAATTGATGCGTACGTACATACAATTCAATGGCTGCAGGGCTGCTGGCTAAACCGAGTTGGCTGAATAACATGGCTAATGATGGAGTATTTTGCATGAGCACCTTGCCCCCTTTTATTAGTTTCGTTGTAATTCCTTATTCAACCAACTTATAACAATTTGTATAAAAAACCCAGTCTTCCGACTGGGTTTGTTGTATCTTTTTGTGAGCACGCAGTTTACTGGCTCTTTTTAGATGAAAAGTATTTGATTTAACTTAAATACCGATTAAACACTCGGATGTTGATCACTATGTAATTGCTCATTTAAGGTTTCAATCACAATGGCCCAATCATCATCTTTTTTCCAATGGCTTTGCAAAAATTGGCGCTGCCCTTCCGTCCAAAACTCGGCACAGTGTAATTTGGTTTCTGCAGGTAATTGATGCTCACGAATAAATTGATCAATTGCTGCATCGTCAGCATCTAGACCCAATTGTTGAAATAACAGTTCTAAAGTCGGTTGTTGGTCAAACATGGCATCCTCCTTTGATTCGTCTTGTACTTTTAATGACCTTAACCTGCTTCGAGCCGCAATTCAGCAGCAGCCGAGTTGCAGCATGTTATTTTTTGTACAACTATACACTCAAATCTAAATACATACTTTCTTTAACTTCCTCCATCACTACATAGCTATGTGAGGATGCCGAGGCAGGTAGTTTTTTTAAAATATTGCCTAGCAACTTACGATAGGTACTCATTTCCTTTAAACGCGCTTTGACTAGATAATCAAAGTCCCCAGAAATCAAATGACATTCTAAAACTTCAGGAATATCTGCCAAATCTCGTGCAACTTGCTCAAACACATCGCCTGATTTTGCAGAAAGCTTAATTTCTAAAAATACCAATAAGCGTTTATCTAGTAACTCTGGGCTTAAACGGGCGTGGTAACCCATAATAATGCCATCACGTTCCAAGCGTTTTACCCGCTCTGAGCAAGGCGTGGTCGATAAATTGACCATCGCTGCCAACTCACTAATCGCGATTCTGCCCTGCTTTTGCAATATATCTAAAATCATCCGATCTATACGGTCTAATTTACGCATCTAAAATCCCTGTTATTTTATAGTTTCCGCGAATTATCCTACGAATTCACTAGAATATTACCCTAAAAACAGCAAATTTCACTATTGAACCAAAAATATACTAGTTAAATAAACTAGGGATAGCGTTAGGACAAGCACATGCGTGTAATTGTTTTAGGTAGTGGCGTCATTGGAGTTACCAGTGCTTATTATTTAGCAAAACAAGGCGCTGAGGTCACAGTATTAGACCGTCAGGCCGGCCCTGCAGAAGAAACCAGTTTTGGTAATGCAGGACAAATTTCACCAGGTTACTCTACACCGTGGGCAGCACCGGGTATTCCATTTAAAGCGGTGAAATGGATGTTTCAGCATCATGCGCCTTTGGCGGTTCAGCTTGATGGCAGCATGTGGCAATTGCAATGGATGTTACAAATGCTGAAAAATTGTAGCGCCAATCAATACGCAATTAATAAAGAGCGCATGCTTCGTGTTGCAGAATATAGCCGTGATTGTTTACGCAGCTTGCGCCAAGAAACAGGCATCCACTACGAAAACCGTGCCAAAGGTACACTGCAAATTTTCCGTAAAGAAGCACAACTTGAAGCTGTGCAACGTGATATTCAAGTCCTACAAGAAACTGGCGTAGACTTTAAATTGCTCGATGCTGCAGGTTTGGCACAGGTTGAACCCGCCTTAGCCAATGCTAAAGACAAATTAGTCGGCGGCTTACATTTACCCAATGATGAAACAGGTGATTGTTATTTATTTAGCAAAGCTTTAGCTCAACATGCCAAGAACTTAGGGGTTAATTTTCAATTTAATCAAAAAGTTGAACGACTCATTGTAGAAGGCAATACCATTAAAGGTGTGTTGGTCAATGGTCAGGTACTGACAGCAGACCGTTATGTACTGGCATTTGGCAGTTATTCACGTGATTTTTTAAAGCCTTTGCATCTCGATTTACCCGTTTATCCGGTAAAAGGATATTCACTCACTATTCCAATTATTCAGCCAGACTTAGCACCTCAATCTACCGTTTTGGATGAAACCTATAAAATTGCAATCACACGTTTTGATCAACGTATTCGCGTGGGCGGCATGGCTGAATTGAGTGGCTTTAATTTGGGCTTAAATTTAGACCGACGAGCAACTTTGGAAATGGTGACGCATGATTTATTTCCGGGTGGCGATCTGCAACAAGCTTCTTTCTGGACAGGATTACGCCCGATGACACCAGACAGCACACCAATTATTGGTGCAACACAGTATCCAAATTTATTTATTAACACAGGACACGGCACTTTAGGTTGGACTATGGCATGTGGTTCAGGAAAGTTGATCAGTGATTTAGTGATGGAACGCAGTACAGAAATTAGCACCGAGGGTTTATCTCTGCAGCGTTATCACACCACCTTAGCAGCTTAGTTTATAAACATACAGCGAACGGATTAAACGCAAAGTCAATTTGTTCAAGGAAGAACTTTATGTCACGACCAATACGGGCATGGATTCATTTAGATGCCTTAAGCCATAACCTAGGCATTGCTCGATGTCATGCAAAAAACTCAAAAGTGTATGCCGTGGTCAAAGCCAATGCTTATGGACACGGTATTGAACGGGTCTACCCTGCTTTACAACAAGCAGATGGTTTTGCCTTGCTTGATCTCGCTGAAGCAAAACGCTTACGTACTTTGGGTTGGCAAGGCGATATTTTATTATTAGAAGGCATTTTCTCTGTACAAGACTTACAGGATTGTCACGACTTTAATTTTAGTTTTACCGTACACAACACCGTACAAATTGAATGGTTACAGCAATTTCAGTCCAGCCATCCCACAGCGCGATTTCATATTTTTGTCAAAATGAATGCAGGCATGAATCGGTTGGGTTTTGCACCCGAAGATTATGCTCAGGCTTGGAAGCGCTTGCTTGAATTAGAGATTGTAGCAAGTTTGACACACATGATGCATTTTTCAGATGCAGATGGTGAACGTTTTGGTATTTCGGGAATTCAGCAACAATATTCGCAATTCCAACACATCATTCAAGCATTTCCTGCAGCGGTGACCGTCAGCAACAGTGCAGCAATTTTACGTCACAGCCATGAGCTACACTCTGACATTGTCCGTGGCGGCATCATGCTTTATGGCAGCTCTCCTGACTATCCAAAACATTGTAGTCAAAGCTGGCAATTACAACCTGCCATGAGTTTACGTACAGAAATTATCTCCATACAGACTTTGGGGGCAGGTCAAAGTGTCGGCTATGGTTCCAACTTTGTAGCGGAATATCCCATGCGCATTGGCATTGCAGCCTGCGGTTATGCCGATGGCTATCAGCGCACTTCTCCAACAGGCACACCTGTGTTGGTCAATGACTGTAAAACACGTCTGATTGGTCGGGTGAGCATGGATATGTTGGCTGTCGATCTCACCCATGTGACCGATGCCGATATTGGTGCCGAAGTGGTGTTATGGGGCAAGTCTGCTGCAGGGACTTTGCTAAGTATTGATGAAGTTGCGCATGCTTCAGGCACAGTCGGCTATGAGTTGATGTGTGCCGTCACACTGCGCGTGCCTTTTTCTATTGCAGCCACGGAATAAGTGTTTTCCATATTTTAATTATACGTTTGACCCAGTTGCATTTATGCACTCCCTCTCCACAAGGAAATAGTGATGCCCAATTCTATCCAACATTTACACAGCAATGATTTTATGAGTGCTGTGACTGTATTTAATCATGTGGTTTATCTTTCAGGACAAGTTCCAAGCAATCCTGAAGCCGACATAGACGCTCAGACACGAAACGTGTTCAATACCATTGAACAACTTTTGGCTCAGGCCAATAGTGATAAATCACACTTGCTTTCTGCACAGCTCTTTTTAAAAGATCTTGCCGATTTTCCAGTGGTCAATGCCTTATGGGCAGAGTGGTTGATAGACTGTCCTAAACCTGCTCGTGCAACCATTCAAGCAGAATTGGTCAATCCAAACTGGCGTATTGAAATTGCAGTTACCGCAGCACAGTTATAAACCGTAGCATTTAAAATCTTTCTCATATTTAAAGGAATTGCGCTAAATAGGATATTCAGCTCGCTTAAGCGAACTCAGTACGCCAATGGCTACCGTTAAAACTCAATAAGGACATTGAAATGACACAAACTTCGCAAAATTCTTTGCAGTCTCCTCCGGATCAACTGCAGCGCAAATTGTCCAACCGACACTTACAGTTAATTGCCATTGGTGGCGCGATTGGTACAGGGCTGTTTATGGGCTCAGGCAAAACCATCTCACTTGCAGGACCTTCTATTCTGTTTATTTACATGATTATTGGTCTAATGTTTTTCTTCTTAATGCGCGCTTTAGGTGAAATTTTATTATCCAATCTGCATTACAAATCTTTTATTGATATGGCACATGACTTAATTGGCCCAGGAGCTGCCTATTATATTGGCTGGTCATATTGGCTTGGTTGGGTTTTGGTGGGTATTGCAGACTTAGCAGCCATCATTAATTATCTCAACTTTTGGCTACCCGCCGGGGTTAGCTTTACCCCCACAGGACAAGCCTTAATTAGTGTGGGATGTGTTTTATTTGTACTCGGACTCAACTTACTCACAGTTAAACTCTTTGGTGAAATTGAGTTTTGGTTTGCCCTGATTAAAATTTTAGCCATTTTGGGTTTAATTTTTATTGGTGGTTTTATGGTGCTCAACCACTTTCAATCCCCTGATGGTACGGCGTCAAGCTTCAGTAATATTTGGGCACATGGCGGCATGTTTCCACAAGGCGGCAATGGCTTTTTAGCAGGTTTCCAAATTGCCTTATTTGCTTTTGTAGGAGTTGAACTTTTAGGCACAATGGCAGCAGAAACCAAAGACCCTGAAAAAAATCTACCTAAAGCGGTAAATGCGATTCCAACTCGCATTATTCTGTTTTATGTCCTTTCTTTATTGGTGGTTATGTCTGTAACGCCTTGGAACCAAATTCCTGCCGATCAAAGTCCTTTTGTTTCGTTATTTCTACACGCAGGAATTCCAACCTCTGCGATTATCATGAATTTAGTAGTACTGTCTTCAGTGATGTCATCGATGAACAGTGGTGTATTTTCTACCAGTCGCATGTTATTTGGCTTGGCCAGAACCAAGCAGGCACCACAAGCTTTGGCACGCTTATCCAAACGCGCTGTTCCTGCACAAGGACTGATTTTTTCATGCTTCTTTATTATGGCGGGTGCAGGTTTACAATATTTTGTACCCAATACCATTGAAGCATTCACTTTGGCGAGCTCTCTGTGTGTGATTTTATTTATTAGTATTTGGGGACTAATTATGGTGTGCTATTTGCGCTATCGTAAATTACAACCAGAATTGCATGAACGCTCAACCTTTAAAATGCCAGGTGGTGTGTGGATGAGCTATGTTGTACTTGTCTTCTTGTTTTTCGCCTTAATTATTTTAAGCTTAGAACCAGATACTCTTAAAGCACTTATCGTCAGCCCATTGTGGGTGATCCTTCTTACCATCACCTACCGATTATTGTATTTACCAAGAGTCAGAAAAAGTGCAGCTTTAGAACGAGCTTAAACCGCTACTTGCTAAAAACTGAAAAACCCATCCAATTCAGGATGGGTTTTCTATGTGGTGAAAGTCATTCAAATTAATCCTTCAAATCAATATTGAATATCTACAACATTCAATTTCCAAAACTATCCTAGAGCATGAAAAAAGCCAGTCATTGCACACACTGACTAACGTTCGTCTACTTAAACTTAAAGTTAGCAACTAGTCAATTTTGCGGGCTATAGCGTTTCACGTGAAAAGAAGAATGGATGCAATTTCACACCGACATTATTTAATAAACACGCCTGCTAGAAGTAAAATCAAAAGAAGCGTGATCCAACATCATCCCTAAACCACCCATCAAAAACTTACAATGCTTGATTTAGATCTACAATTTGAAATGCGCCAATGGTACCGACAACAAGGAAGATAAAAGCCCCAAAAATGAAAAATCCGATCTTTGGGCACTTGCAACAATAACGGATATAACAGAGAGAGATTTGAAAAAGGAAACGCGCCTATTCCACCCAATTTAAATTATCATGTAGGTCAATCGACTTATTTTATATCCCGCCATCAGTTCTTATATCTGATAAACCATACAAACTAGAATGATGACAAGCATTTAATTCAAATAAAAAATCAAGCGCAAAAAAAATGCCAGTCAACTTTTAGGTTGACTGGCATCACTCCCGAAGGAGTTTTAACTTAATCTAGCAGATTAAATTATTTAATCATGTCAGCAATTGCTGCGCGTTCTTCTTCAAGTTCGTTTAACGTGAAGTTGATACGCTCACGGCTGAACTCGTCGATTTCAAGACCTTGAACGATTTTGTATTCGCCATTTTCGCAAGTTACAGGGAAACCGAACATTACGCCTTCAGGAATACCGTAAGAACCGTCAGAAGGAATACCCATAGTTACCCATTCGCCGTTTGTGCCAAGCGCCCAATCACGCATGTGGTCAATTGCAGCGTTTGCAGCAGATGCAGCAGAAGATAAACCACGTGCTTCGATGATCGCAGCGCCACGCTTACCAACTGTAGGAAGGAATACGTCTTTGTTCCATTCAGCATCGTTGATTTTGTCTTTTAAGCTTTCTCCATTTGCAGTTGCAAAACGGTAATCAGCATACATTGTTGGAGAGTGGTTACCCCAAACTGTCATTGTTTTGATGTCAGAAACAGCAACGCCAGCTTTTTGAGCAAGTTGAGTTAACGCGCGGTTGTGGTCAAGACGTAACATTGCTGTGAAGTTTTTCGCTGGAAGATCTGGAGCAGATTTCATTGCGATGTAAGCATTCGTGTTCGCTGGGTTACCAACAACTAGAACTTTAACATCACGGCTAGCAACTTCGTTAAGTGCTTGACCTTGACCAATAAAGATTTCACCGTTTACTTTAAGAAGGTCAGCACGCTCCATACCAGGACCACGTGGACGAGAACCAACCAATAACGCGTAGTCAGCATCTTTAAATGCCACTTTAGGATCATCAGTACCGATCATGCCAGCCAATAATGGGAAAGCACAGTCGTCAAGTTCCATCATTACGCCTTTAAGCGCAGCTTGAGCTTTCTCAAAAGGAACTTCTAATAATTGAAGGATAACTGGTTGGTCTTTACCCAACATTTCACCGCTAGCGATACGGAATAATAGGCTGTAACCAATTTGACCAGCAGCGCCAGTAACGGCAACGCGAACAGGTTGCTTCATGTAATTATCTCCAATTGAGAGGATAGTCAATGCGATTAAATAGCTGTTCTATCTAATCTTAATAATCATAAACGCGAAAGATTGTACTCCAATCATTCAGCGGATGCATGCAAAAGCGCATCAAATTCCACAAAAGTCTGATAGAAAATATGAATAAAATTTCTCAAAAAGCTTAAAATTCAGAAATTACAGTCACCTAGCAAACTAGTAAGAACCTTTAATGACAAACTGATTCGGGCAATTTGATTCAATCGCTGCACCGCACTGCTTATAGCGTCCTGCGGTGTTATAACAAATTTTGATTTCAGTTAAATAACTTTTACCTTGATGGTTAGAGCACTGAAAATGCACGCTTTTTGATGACATACCTGAATTGGACTTGAGAAACAAACTCCGTAGTTGTGACAATTGCACCGTCTGCGTGTCTTGGCCTGTCAATACCGAAGGCACGTTCATCCGATCTGCATTATTAATAATCATGCGAAAATACTGACTGGCATTCATGGGCACACAGCCGCCAATACCTTGCCACAATTGTATCCGTGCAGCTTCATCAGGCATGACTCGCGCCACCACTTTAGCTTGTAAAGGCGGCAACTTCGCCGATGACTGAGTGCTGCACTCACGCGCAGCAACTTCAGGATATAAGCCTTCAATATTCAGTGAGTAGCCTTCTAAACATTTACGCTTTTTGCTTTTGCTCGAATCGATTAAACACACGGCGGGCGTCATTTGCACGGACATCACATAGCCTTGCACGGGGGCAGAAAATGTATTTTGCGTACACAAAACCAAAGCTGTACCACTCAAACCGAGCAATGTAACTTGAATTGGCTGTAAAACTGTACTCATCCACATTTTCAATGCTTCAGCCCCCTAAATTCTTATACACCCAATGACTCACGCATCTATATATCAACACGCATGATCATCTAACTGTATCACTTGTAACATTTTCCTAAGGTGTATTCCGAGATGGAATATGTTGCATACGGCTACTCATTGATTGTCCACCCTGCCCCAACAGCACACCATAGTGCGTGGCATTGGTCATGACATGCTTGACATAGTCACGTGTTTCTAACAGTGGAATACTCTCAGTATATTGGTCTGCAGCAATCGCCTGAAACTCGGGCTGCCAACGGCGTGCACGGTTCGGGCCTGCGTTATAACCCGCTGTAGCGAGTACTGGACTATTGCTTAATTGTCTGTGAATGGTCGACAAATAAAATGTGCCATAACGAATATTGGTATTCATATCACTTAACGCGGCAGGATTATAAGTTTCACCCATTTGTCGTGCAACCAGACGCGCTGTATCGGGCATGATTTGCATCAGTCCACCTGCGCCGACATGCGAACGCGCAGTGGTATTAAAACGGCTTTCCTGACGCATCAGTCCATAAGCCCAAGCAGGATCGATACCTGCATTTTGACTGTGGCTCACCACATAATTACGGTGTGGCATTGCATAACGGTAACTGTAGTTGTGCTTATTCACAGTACGGTCTGCTGCATAAATTGCACGGTCGTACCACCCCATATCGGTCGCACGTTTGGCTGCTGCCAAAATCAAACCATCATCCTGTCTTAAATAGGCCTGACGTACCGCCCAGTTCCATTCTCGATTCACATAATTGGCGGGCGCATTAATTTCACGTAAGGCAAAAGCACGGTTAAAGTGAATATCCTGATTCAAACGCTGTAAATCATTGGTCGTCGGCTGGCTATTTACTGGAATGGCATTGTAACGCTGCCCAAGACGATCTTTTGCTAATAAGTTGTGATAATCATCACCCTGTGCCAACTGTTTATAAATATTTTGTGCACTGCGTTTCGATGCTGCATCACCACGTTGTTCTGAGGCACGGGCCAACCAGTATTGCCAACGGTCTTCTTGTTTCTGGGTCACACTCATGCTGTCTACTGCACGAATCACACTTTCCCATGCACCAAAGCGGATGGCCTGTCGGGCATAAATTTCTGCTTCTTCTGGGCTAAATGGCAAGCCATAACTGGCATCTAAAGCATTTAACACTTCACGATTGAAATTATTTTTCATCACCGTAGTGCCACCAATATAGCCTACTGCACGGTGCAACGCTTTTTGTACGGCATCGGGTGTACCCTCTGCGCTCCGTTTTAGTGAAGACAAGGCCGAATCCAGATCACTGTCAGCCAAACGACCTATGGCATAAATTAAATAAGCGTGATCTTCATTGCTGGCTTTTGGGGCCGACCATAAATAATTCAGTGGATTGGCCTGAATACTGTTCAGTTGTGCCAAACTCAGATTCATACCTAAACTTTGCGCAGTCGCCAAAGCTTGCCCTGACTGCCCTGCACGCAGTTGTCCCCACAAACGCTGCTGCTTGTCTTGCTGAGTCATGATTGGACTAGAGAGCATCATTCGGCCCAAACCTGTACAAGATTCAGGTTGTGAGTTCGTGGTCAGCCAAACATCTTTATATTCAGCAAGCACCAAAGGATCACCCGAACGGGTACGAACTTGTGCCATGGCACAGCTTTCGGCCTGATCAGCATTACTCACATAGGCAAGCACAGGTTGTGCACTGCTAAAATCGGCCTGTTTCACTTTTTCTTCGATGTAATCGGCTGCGAGTTTTTCTGCCATCGCTGATTGTGGATGGCGCTGTGCAAACTGAACAATTGCACTGGCAGGTTGCATGCCCAAATTGGTGTTCAATGCCCAGTATTCAGGATAGTAGCCCAAAACATCATTTTGCATGGCATATTGATACTGCTGCAATAAATCGACATCACCTGAATTGGCTGCACGCAGTGCATCATTAAACTGTTCATTTGCGGCATGCGTACCCGTCATCACGGCAAGCGAAACCAGACTTAGCACAAGCTTTTTCGTTAATTTATTATTTTGTTTCATCATTTGCAGCATTCGCTTGCCTTCAGTCATTTACTTCTGCCTCGAGATCCGCATCCAATCATTCAGCTTAGTTTAATTAGTCTAGAACCCAAGTTGTGTTCTGTTATGTAACCTTATGATTAGACACTATTAATCTTGAAATCAATCTTCCAACAATTTTACTTCACATTTCAAGTATGTGATGCACGGATTAAAGGCTGTCAGTTTATCTTGAATTCCTGCTAAAATACACCCCTCTGTTTTATCTATTCCGTTTATTTTTATAAACGAACTCGTGAATTATCTCTTAGGAGCCTACATGACGGTTCAAACCTTCATCCCGAATGGTGCCCAAGCTGCCTCAGAAAACACTGTTACCCAGCCACAGCACACCCCAGCCGACGGTTCAGTTAAAAAACTGTATATCGAAACGCAAGGGTGTCAGATGAATGAGTATGACAGTCACCGTATGGCAGACCTTTTGGGCGACTCGCACGGCTATGTGCTGACCAGCAACCCTGCCGATGCCGATATTTTGCTCATGAACACCTGTTCAATTCGTGAAAAAGCCCAAGAAAAAGTATTTTCTGAATTAGGACGTTGGCGCAAGCTTAAAGAAAAAAATCCTGATTTGGTGATTGGTGTAGGCGGTTGCGTGGCTTCTCAAGAAGGCGACAACATTCAAAAACGCGCACCGTATGTGGATATGATTTTTGGCCCACAAACCTTGCACCGCTTGCCACAAATGCTTGATCAGCACCACGATCAAGTTGAAAAACCAAAGAAAGAAAAAATCAAACTGGTGGATATTTCTTTCCCAGACATCGAAAAATTCGACTTTTTACCTGAACCGCGTGTTGAAGGGTTTAAAGCTTTTGTGTCGATTATGGAAGGCTGTTCAAAATACTGTTCTTTCTGCGTAGTGCCTTACACGCGCGGTGAAGAAGTTTCACGTCCTTTAGATGATGTCTTAGCTGAAATTGCGACTTTGGCCGAAAAAGGCGTGCGTGAAATTAGCTTGCTCGGTCAAAACGTAAATGGCTATCGCGGTGAAACTTTTGACGGTAAAATTTGTACTTTTGCCGATTTACTGCGTTTGGTTGCCGAAGTACCTGGCATTGGACGAATTCGCTACACCACATCACACCCGCTTGAATTTAATGATGATTTGATTCAATGCTACCGTGATTTACCGCAAATGGTGTCGCATTTACACTTGCCTGTGCAAAGTGGTTCGAATGATGTGCTACAAGCCATGAAACGTAACCACACCATTGATGTGTATATCGACAAGATTGCCAAGTTACGTAAAGTACGCCCAGACATGCACTTATCTAGCGACTTTATTATTGGCTTCCCGGGTGAAACCGATCAAAACTTTGAAGAAACTTATCAGTTTATTCAAGATATGGATTTTGACCATTCTTATAGTTTTATCTACTCAAAACGTCCGGGAACACCTGCATCGGAACTCGAAGACACCACCCCTGAAGATGTTAAAAAAGAGCGTTTGGCCAAAGTTCAGCAATGGATCAAACAATCTAGTATTGATAAGACCGATGCCATGCTTGGGACGGTACAACGTGTCCTAATTGAAAATGTTTCCGACAAAGACCCGAACATTTTAGTGGGTACGGCCGACAATACACGTTTAGTAACATTTATTGGTGACCCTGCTTGGGTCGGACGCTTTGCGGAGATTGAGATTACCGAGATTAAAACTTTGAATTTAGTTTACGGTGAACTCTTGAATCTTGAGCCTGACGTGGCGTAATGTAGGAGCTAAAGTCCAATAACAGATTAAGGAATTCTCTTGACTGCAGCGATTCGACGTACAGTAACTTTTCCTGGTATTTCAATGGAACGTTTAAAAAGCATGCTCGGTGCTTATAACGGACATTTGAAACAAATCGAACAACGCCTAGACGTCCAAATTTCCCATCGTGGTGACGCCTTTTTTATAGATGGGGAAATTGATGCAGTTGAGCGAGCCGAAACGCTCTTGCAACGCCTGCATGAAGAAGCGGAAAGTTCTGCACAAATCAGTGCAGACACGCTCCACATGATGATTCAAGGCAGTCAGACTGACCGTGAATTACAATCGGATGATGGGCAAGAGCATACTGGATTGGATGCTGTTTGGTTACAAACCCGCAAAGGCCGTATTAACCCACGCGGTGCTAACCAAAAGCGTTATGTGCAACGTATTTTGCAAAGCGATATTTCATTTGGTATTGGCCCTGCAGGTACAGGTAAAACCTATTTGGCTGTTGCCGCTGCCGTAGATATGTTGGAACGCAATGAAATCCAGCGGATTCTATTGGTGCGCCCTGCGGTTGAAGCGGGTGAAAAACTGGGCTTCTTACCGGGTGATTTAACCCAGAAAATTGACCCGTATTTGCGTCCCCTTTATGATGCCCTGTATGAAATGCTCGGCTTTGAAAAAGTTGCTAAGCTGATTGAACGTCAAGTGATTGAAGTTGCACCACTGGCGTATATGCGTGGTCGTACCCTCAACCACTCTTTTGTGATTTTGGATGAAGCCCAGAACACCACGCCTGAACAGATGAAGATGTTCCTGACCCGTTTAGGGTTTGGTTCACGTGCAGTGATTACTGGTGATGTGACTCAGGTGGATTTACCACGTGGTCAGCAGTCTGGTCTGGCACATGCCTTACGTGTGATTGATAAAATCCCTGAAATTCATATTACTCGTTTCCATTCTCGTGATGTCGTGCGTCACCAGCTGGTTCAGAAAATTGTTGAAGCCTATGAAGGCTGGGACAGTGAGCAACAGCGTTTAAGTGCCGAAGCGCGTGCAGAACGTAAAGCGCGCCAGGAAGCATTAATTGCGGAAAATGATGCCGCAGCAGATGCACAGCACTAATCGCTGTGCGCTCTGCAACCTACTGAAGTATTAAGGATTCATTTTGAAATTAAGTCTCAGCCTGCAACAGGACATTCAAGCGCCTGAGCTGGTGTTAAAACGTGCCTATCTGAAAAAAGTAGTCGAAACCACTTTAAGACATATAGACACCCAAAGTGATTGTGAAATTGGAATTGCCTGTGTCGATCATGCCGAAAGTCACAAGCTCAATCTGGAATATCGCAAAAAAGACAAATCTACCAACGTCTTGTCTTTCCCAAGCGATTTACCCGATGAAATGGCACAAGTTTTGCCGAGCTTCCCTATTGGGGATTTGGTAATTTGTATTCCTGTGGTTTTACAGGAAGCTGCAGAACAAGCCAAAACACCATTGGCGCATTTCACTCACATGCTAGTACATGGCACGCTGCACCTTATGGGCTATGATCATGAAACTTCAGATGCAGATGCCGAAGAAATGGAAGCTTTAGAAATAGAGATTCTTGCCAAGTTGGGTTTGGATAATCCATACTTGGAAAGAGATTGAATTCTAAGTTTTAAAAAATCACAAAAATAGCGGGCTAAGGCTCGCTTTTTTGTTTAAAACCGCGCTCCCTTTGACTCTATCCCAAAGAGAAGGAGAACATTTATTGGAATCTTATGATTGTTGAAACTAGAAGAATACGGCTGCGTAAAAGAAAGATAAGATTTTTCTTACTTTATCAACTCATTCCTGAAATTCCCAGTAGAAATAAAACATAAGCTAGAATCTATGATGGTTAGACGCTACACAAATCTTCTCTCCCTTTGGGAGAGAGTTACAGAGAGGAAAGAACTAGCGTACCTCAAACTCAGCTTCGGCAGGGTCAAAACGCCACGTCCGTACAATCCGCAATTCAGAAATATCTTTCATTTTGGCATCAAATGCACCAAAAGGTGCGGCTTTACGCACCGAAGCTTTGGCTGCTTCATCTAGCATGGCATGTCCTGAACTTTCAATTAAACGAATGGCTCGAATCCCACCATTGTTGTTCAAAATCACCATTAAACGTACTTCGCCTGCCAAATTCTGTGCTTTGGCTTGTTCTGGATAATAACGGTTACCATAAAATTCGACTTTTTGACGGAATTTTTCCATATACCCCGCAGTGTTGTCTTGCTTGGCCTGAATCCCATCGATGGTTTTAATTTTTTGCTGACGGCTAAAGTTTTGTTGGCGTTGTAAATATTGCGCTTCAATACTGGCAACCATGGCCGCCTTAGCTTGAAATTGACTATTCAACTCCTGCATGGCTTTTTTGCGCTGATTTTCTGCCGCCTGTTTCTGCCAACTGAGCGTGGTCATCAATACTTTTTCTTCAAAGTTTAATTCGCGCTGTTGCTGCATACGTTCTAAACTTTCCAGTTCTTGCTCCCCTGCACTTTGTTCAGTCATGGGCGCAGGCATATCACTCGACATGCGATGTTGTTCACGGAATGTCCCTGAACCTTGCTGATCGGCTTGGGCTAAGAAATCTGCATCTTCAACTTTTGTATCGCTCATGCGAACCGATATCGCAATTTCCTTGACCGCAACATCGCTTTGTTGCGGTGCAGCAAACTGCACGTCCAAAATTAATGCGTGCAACACAGCAGCCACCAGCAACGCTGCAGCAAAAATAGGATCTTTCCACCAATCTTGCGTAGAAGGCATCAATTGAATTTTTTTTAGCATCACATTAATCCGACAAAACGTCTGATTCCCCAAGCCGCCAAATGCGGTATAAACTAAAGAGCATATTACTTTGCTCAGTTTTTGCTTTTCTGCAAAACTGCGAAGTTCATCAAAAAGCTGACTACTGAGCCTTAAAATCTTAAAAATGGTGCAACTTATTTTGTTAAACTGCAAGCTTCTATGCCTGTATTTTTAATACAATTCGACAAAATATTTGTATCTGTAAAGAATAAATGACCGACTTGGACTGCCGTATGCAAACCCTGATCACCAATATCTCTCAACGTATCCGTCAAGTGTACCAAAAAGCTGAAGGATTTATTGAGGATGAACGTGAATTTCCATTATCTCAGGTCTTTTTAAATGCGACTTTTCAGCGCTTTGTGACCGATAATGTGAAAATGTTGCAAGATCTGCACGCAGACTTACACGACGACTGGTTACGTCTTTATGCAACCCTAGATTACAACGGCTTGAACATCACTCTGTCTGTCGATTTAAAATTAGTACAGATGGAATTGAATAAAGATACTCAACTGATTGTGTTTGAACAAATTAGTGACACGCAGGTGATTGAAGCAAGTTATCCAAGTTTTTTGCATAAAATCGCTGTGAAGTGCGCTTTATTTTACTATCAAAAAATACGCAATGATGACCCTTTAGGCATGATTTTAGAAAAACTCAAAGTCATTAAAGTCAAAGATGATTTACTACATTTAGACTTAAATCGCTGGTTAGGTAAAAACCGCTCTATCATTGATACACTCAGTAAAGTTCATGTGAATCATGCGGTATTACGCGAAGCGGAATTGGTGCTCACTGGCAACGTCAATTTAACGGCGTTGTTCCGCAAAATGTCTGAAGAAAGACTAGAAGATGTGGAAGAATCTCTTGCAGATACGCAAGTCACACCGCTGAAACAAAAATAAAGCTAAGCTGAAACTTTAGAAGAGAATACATACAGGAAAACTACACAAGCCGCATAATTCCTAATTTTCTCTTCATATTCAACGCGTATAATGGCAACAAGCAAGCAAATTGCATCTCCCTACATACAGAGGAAATATCTCAGCAATGGCAAATCATGTATTGAAAAAAATGGGTATGGCAGCCGGTGTGTCTACAGCACTGTTTTTGGCTGGTTTCTCTAGCCAAACATTTGCCATGAGTCCTTTTCAAGCCAGTTATCAATTTAACTACAATGGTAAAAACTTAGGTTCTGCAACACGTACTTTAAGCCAAACAGGTAACCAATGGAGTTATGTGTTTGCTGCCAAAGCAGGCGTGATTGCCTCTGCTACAGAAACTAGCCGTTTTAGTTTTAATAATGGCAAAATTGGCTCATCTAGCTTTAGCCGCAGCAGTAAGATTTTAGTGCATAACAACACCATGAGTATTAACTTCAATCCTTCGGCGAAAACCATTAACACCAAAAAGGACAGCGACACCCGTTCTTTTGCGTGGAAAGCGGGCGTGTTGGATGAGTTGAATGCGGAACTGCAAATCCGTGAAGACTTAAAAAGTGGCGGTTTAAAATCGAGCTACTATATTGCCGATAATAAAGAGGTGGAATCACGTCGCTTTATTAAGCAAGGTTCAGAAAAAATCAAAACCAGTTATGGTACTTTTGATACCATTAAAGTGGTGCTGAAACACAACAAACCAAACCGTGATACGATTTTCTGGTTGGCACCAAAACTTGACTACTTGCCTGTCAAAGTTACCCACCAAGACAAAGACAAGTCTTATGGATTATTACTCACAGGCTATAAAGGCCCGACCAACTAATTTAGAATATAACTACTGAGCAAAGCTTGGCAGTTATTCACCATTTGGTAAATTGTTCTTGCATTTTTTCAGGTGCTTTTTAAAATACGCTTTTGCTTTGAAAAGCACCTGCTCTTGAGGATTCTCCCGTGCATGCACTAGAACAGAAAATTTTAGCCGAAGGTATCGTTCTATCTGAAGCGGTTCTAAAAGTCGACTCTTTCTTAAACCATCAAATTGACCCTGTGATGATGCAGCAAATTGGTCAAGAATTTGCGCGTTTGTTTAAAGATGCAGGCATCACCAAAATTATTACCATCGAAGCTTCTGGCATTGCACCAGCTGTGATGGCAGGTTTAGAGCTTGGCGTACCTGTAATTTTTGCACGTAAATATCAATCTTTAACCTTAAAAGATGATTTATACCGCTCTAAAGTATTTTCATTTACCAAGCAAACTGAAAGCACGATTGCCATTTCAAACAAACATATCAGCGCGAGCGACAAAGTCTTGGTGATTGATGACTTTTTGGCAAATGGTCAAGCTGCACTTGGTTTGGCAGATTTAATCCATCAAGCGAATGCAGAAGTCGTGGGTATTGGGATTGTGATTGAAAAATCATTCCAACCGGGTCGTGAATTATTGCTTGAAAAAGGCTATCGTGTTGAATCATTGGCACGGGTAAAGTCTTTGGCAAACGGTACTGTTGAATTTGTACGCGATTAAAGTCGATTAAAACTGATGTTGTTTCATCATTTAGACCTTATGATCAAAGAGTGCTTAGGCGCTCTTTTTTATGCTTTTTTTCAAACTTAAACAACTCATTTACATATATTTTATTTACAAAACTGTGGTGCTACGCCATGCTGCACTTGAAATAACAGTGTTTAAGCAGTCTGCTCTTTTCAGATTGCAGCTCTACACAGCACTCTTTAGGTCGTCTACGTGCATTGATGCATGCGACATGAGTACAAGGCATTTTAAAGTCATGACACAAGACAATCCATTGATGGAACACAGTATCGTCTGTCCAAAATGTGGTTCAACTCAAGTTGAAAAACGCAACCATGAACAAAACTTACAAAAAATTGGTGGCGTGTTATTAGGCTCTGCAGGTACAGCAGCAGGTACTGTGGGCGGCGCAGCTTCGGGAGCTTCTATTGGTGCGGCAATTGGTACAGCCGCAGGGCCATTGGGCGTGATTATGGGCGGCACCATTGGAACATTTGTCGGGGCAATTAGCGTGGGAATCACAGGTGGTTTTCTTGGGCATCGCTTTGGTAAAAAAGCAGGTGTAATTGTTGATCAGAATATTTTTCTAGATTTTCAATGCCTCAAATGTAAACACCGCTTTAAAGAAAAGTTGAAACAGCCAAGCAACTCTAAGTAACCCTAAATCAATTTCAAAAAAAGTGCTGCACATTGCAGCACTTTTTGATTGCATCTTTTTATTTTGCAGTGCTGCTTGCAGAAGTCATCACAGTTTTTTTTGCCGCTAAATACTGTGCTTCCGCAGGTTGTTTTTCAATACGTTGTTCTTCTGGAAAACTCAGACTATGCACAATTTCAGTCGCTGCAACACTCGACCATGAACACCCTAAACTCATTAGACCTAACCCAATCAGCATCCACTTATTCATTTTCACTTTCCTCAATCTCTCATTTTTACAGCAGTCCGTTGTGCTCAATACATTAGGGTCTGTTGACAATTCGTCTATGTTTGCGGCATGAGAGATATATCTCGCAAGGTTTTTTAGCTGATATAAGGCATGGGACAGGAAATTTAGTCATTCTAAATGACTGGCACATAACGCAATAGCAGCAAAAAATATGCTCGCCCTGAAAGGCTGTGGCTAAAACTTTCTCAGATTGTGTTATGAAACTTAGCAATAGTCTCGCTATTACTTGCGTTTCATGCCTGATCTGCTCAGTTTTAGCCTACAGCGCAAGCCATTTATGAAATGTCAACAGACCCTAGCCTGCAAAAAAATGCTGCGTGAACCGTGACAGAAAACTCTGCTTTTAAAGCGGTTATTAGACGTGAAAAGAGAAAACTGAATATCACTGCAAATGGTGATTTTAGGTGAAAAGTGAACTTATTTTTTAGCACACTCAATGCTACATACGCCAATCGAATTCAAGTACAAAAGATAAAAGCGTAAAACGATATCCACATTTTACGCTTCATCTTAATTAAAGAAAGAATCTCACATGCCCTGTAATTTTTTTACCATTTCACCTAGGCGTTGTCCTTGCGCTTCACAAAGGATTTTTTCATCCTGACTCAAAGCCTGATCGTGGCGCGGGCCGCTCACATGCGTTGCACCATACGGCGTACCGCCCGTTTTGGTATTTGATAAAGCAGGATGCGCATTATGCAATCCCATAATCATCATTCCGTGGTGAAACAATGGCGGCAACATGGTCAATAAGGTACTTTCCTGTCCACCATGCATCGAACCCGATGAGGTAAAAACGCAGGCAGGTTTATTGTGCAATGCGCCATTCAGCCACAGACTAGTGGTTTGATCCCAGAAATATTTCATTTCAGATGCCATATTGCCAAAACGTGTAGGTGAACCTAAAGCCAAACCTGCACAATTGGCCAAGTCATCCAAAGTACAATAAATATCACCTTCGGCAGGAATACTTGGCTCTGCTTGTTGCACCACGGTCGAGATATTTGGCACAGTTCTAATTTTAACGGGCATGCCACTAGCCTCCACCCCGTTGGCAATTAAATGTGCCATTTCTTTGGTAGAACCATATTTACTAAAGTACAAAACCAGAATATATGCTTGCATCATGCTAAGAAATCAGACTAAAAATGAAAACTATACGGTATTTTGCTGCTTTTTTGGTTAAGCTTAACCATGAAAACAGATAAAGATGATTAAAAAAGTTGAGACAGCCACTGTATGATCGTTGAGTATTTAAAGAAACTGCCTTTTTATGACAAACAATGGTTTCAATTTGTCTTATTTGTGCTGCGTCGCTTTGAAGCAGATCGCTGCCGTGAACAAGCAGGCTCTTTAACCTACACTACCCTGTTTGCCGTTGTACCTATGCTCACCGTATTTTTGGTGATCATCTCATCCATTAAGGCACTCGAACCTGCACGGCAACAATTACAACAACTGATTTACAGCAACTTTTTACCTAAAACCACCATCGCCTTTGATAAAGCCTTAAATGCCTTTACCGACAAATCTAGTAACTTAACCGTCATCGGGATTTTGTTTTTATTCGTGACCACGGTGATGATGCTGACCAGTATTGAAACTGTGTTTAACCGAATTTGGCGGGTTAAGGAAACCCGTGGCGGCATTATGGGTTTTATGCGTTACTGGACCATTATCTCATTAGGCCCTATTTTACTGGGCAGTGCTTTTGTCATTTCCTCAACTTTGGCATCTATGAATGTGCTGAGTAATAACTTTGCAGGTTATGAACTCAATGGCGCATTTATTTTATGGCTGATTTCATTTGCCCTAACCATTTTAGGTTTTTTTATTCTGAATTGGACCATTCCCAACCGCAGTGTACCTATTAAAGCCGCATTAATTGCGGGGGGGTTCAGTGCTGTTGTATTTGAATTTTTGAAAAACCTGTTTGGTTTTATTATGTCCAACTTCACCAGTTATGAAATTATTTATGGTGCTTTTGCTGCCGTACCTATTTTCTTACTGTGGATTTTCCTGTCTTGGAATATTGTGCTGTTAGGTGTTGAAATTAGTTATGCCTTGACCGCTTTTGAAGCCAGTCGCGAAAAAAAATGCCATCCGCTGCTCATGCTATTGGACTTACTGGAATTGTTTTACAAAAAACAAATGCGCGGAGAAAGTGTCACTGAAGCTGAAGCCTTAGATGTATTGGGACGTAATGAAATTGGGCGCTGGCCGTCTTATGTGCTGATGCTAGAACAACAAAATTTAATTAAACGTACTGAAAATGATGAATTTGTTTTGGTGCGCAATTTATCTCAGGTAGATTTTTGGAGTTTTTATTCACAGCTACCGTATTCATTGCCACGTCGTCAGGACTTGGCCAATGTCTATCCTGATGATGAATGGATGCAAAAACTTGGCCCCGTACTCAGTGAAACCGATGACTATTTGGCTGCCAAATTGTCGATTCCGCTCTCTAAGATTTTTGAAGAAAAATAATCTTGTACGCGCTCGCTAGATTTTAAATATCACCCATCTTCAAATTTAAACCCGTATTGAGCTACTAGGTTATTTGAAGATGATTTTTACATGACAACATTGCTGATGTTGAGTCTTGCTCAAGTTCATGGAAAAGCTGCAAATACTTATTTTCTTTTTAGTACTTGGGTTTTATGTTTAAACCAACATTGAGCATTCACCATCAACACCCCCAGCATGACCAAAACAGCCCCAATCATAAAACTTTGGCTCAAGCTTTCATTCAACAACCATACACCAAACAATACGCCAAATAATGGCGTTAAAAATGAAAACACGCCTAAACTGGATGCTAAATATTGTTTCAGCAACCAAAACCAAGCGAGATAGCTAATAAACGAAATCAATACCGCATGAAAAATCAAACTGCCTATGGCTAAGGCTGTCCAATGAATTTCAGCCTGTCCCATCCACCATGCCATCGGCAGTAAAATCAAAAAACCACCCATCAATTGGTAAAACAAAGTTTGTGTTGCAGGGGCTTCCGATAAACGACTTAGACGTACCGCAACAGTTGTGGCTGCCCAAAGTATGCCTGCACTCAGCGCAAGTAAATCGCCAAAAAGCATCTGGCTGAAGTTTTGGTGGCTCTCTTGTTGCACAGTATCACGCCATAAAAAAGTCACCGCTATGCCAGCAAAAGACAACAGAATCCCGCCCCATTGCAAGCGAGATAAACGCTCTGCAGGTAGTTTCCAATGCAACGCTAAAGCCACAAAAATAGGTGCGGTATATAGTAAAACCACCACGTGCGAAGCAGAAGTATATTGAATCGCCTGCCCTAACATAAAAAATTCTGCGGCAAACAACACCCCGACCAATATGCCGGGATACACATATTGCGCTGCAAGCAATTGCGTATTTCTTGCCATCCACAACAAAGGCAACACCATGATGGCAGATAAACCTGAGCGTAATGCCAATTGCATTAATGGAGAAATATCAGGTGCGGCCAGCTTCAGCACCACTTGTTGTAAACCCCAAAAGACGCACAAAATAAGCATCATACTGCTGGCTTTTGCATCTAGTGCTTGGCGTGAACTCATGGCTGAACCTGATTTAAATAAAAAAATAGACTTTCAAATAAGCGGCTAACTCAACCCAAATAGCATGGATGATTAAATACGCTTGAGTAGGTGAAATATTTTGGCATTATGCGTGAGTTTGCATAAAAAAAGCGACCTTAAAAGATCGCTAATTTTAAATAAGATATGGGCTTAATCGTCTGTTGCAAAAGCAATATCACTGAGTCCGGCTTCACTCGCACGTGACATTACTTGCGCTACAGTATCATAACGCGCTTCTTTGTCGGCTCTTAACACCACCGTTGGTTGCTGTGCTTGCTGACTGGCACTGTTAAAGCGGGTTTGCAATTCATCTAAGCTAATAATTTGATCATCCCACGCCACTTCACCATTGGCATTGATACTGACCTGAATTTGCTCAGGTGGTAAATTTACAATCTCTGCAGTCGTTTGCGGCAAGGTTAATGGTATAGATGGGTTGGCAACGGTCGCTGTCACCAAAAAGATGATCATCAATACCAACATAATGTCGATCAGGGGAATGAGGTTCATCTCATTCATGCCTGAGTCGTTGTCTTCACCCAATTGAAAAGCCATTAAACCTGACCTCCCACTAAACTTTGTTGTGTTGCTTTCACTTCTGTTTTTTGCACAGATGAATCTTGCTGCAACATGGTATCAATCAACAAACTGTGTGCATGATCTTGCAGGTTATTCGATAAGGTACGGTTCACGCGCGAGCAAATGTTGTAGGCAATTACTGCTGGAATTGCGACTGCCAAACCAAAGCCTGTCATAATTAGAGCTTCACCCACAGGGGTTGCGACTTGTGCCAATCCTGCCTGTCCACTTTTACCCACGGCAACCAGTGCATGGAAAATACCCCAAACCGTACCGAATAAACCGACAAACGGTGCAAGTGAGGCAATTGTACCCAATACCGACACCCCTTTTTCTGCCGATGCTTTTTCTACAGAAATTTGACGCAATAGAGCCTGTTCTGCAACCGCTTTGCGCTGTTCAAAACTTAGTGGCACCAGTTTTGCCTTAAGCTGATTTAAAGCCTGAGACAGTTGAGCATAAGCTTGTTGCTTCAATTGGCGCGTGCCCATCAAACGTAATGCGAAGATGGTCCATGTCGCAATCGACATCGCCAATAACACGAAATACAGTGTTTTGCTGACTGCATCTGCATGTTGCCAATAGACGGAAAAGTTCATACTCGAACTCCTGTTAAGGTTAGCCGTTAGGGTTCAATGTCAATTCAAAAGGCTGCTCAGCACGAATTGGATAAGCAACGCCATTTTCTTTGTACGGTTTGAATTTTGCACTACGCACAGCGCGTAAAATCTTTTGATCTAAAGCAGGTAAACCACTGGAACGGGTGATTTGTGCATGGGTAATTGCGCCTTTTTCATTGGCCTCAATGAGAACCACCACTGTTCGGGTTTCACCTTGTAAATCGCGGTTACTATAAGTTGGTTTTGGTGAGCGACTCCATTGCACCCCTGACCCACCAATTGAAACTGTTTTAGGTGCGGCTGGTACGACAGGTGCTGGTGTAACAGGAGCAGGAGTTGGTTTAGGCGCGGCTTGTACCACTTTAGTTTCAGTCACTGTCGCTACAGGTGCAGGTTTCACTACCCGCTCGACAGGTTTCTCTACGGGTTTTGCCACAGGCTTAGGCGCTTCAGCTTTTTTTACCTGTTGTACTTTTTCCACTTTTTTAGGTGGCGGCGGTAACGGTTTTTCTACCACTGGCACTTCTTTCACTGGCTGCGGTTTTGGTTTTTCTGGTTGCGGCTCAGCTTTAGGTTGTGGCGGCAAAGGTTTTGGAGGTTCTTGAATTTTTACAAAGCGAACTTTTAAAGGTTCTTTTTCTATTGGCTTTAAGCTAGGGGTTGGCATCTGCCCCAATGCCCACAACACGCCCACGTGTCCCAATGCAACCACGGCTAAAGCTGTTACAACTTTCTTTTTCATGGTGTGGGATGTATGCGTCATAGCGTTGGGAGATTGGTTCATTAAAGTCAGCGACCTTGAAAAGCAATTGCCAAACCATCACAGCTTATACGATCAAACTGATCGGTTAGCACAATTAAAGTAACGCAATAATAAATGAGAAGTGTTTTCATTTGCAACTATTTTTTAATAACACGTGTGAATAATCACACAATATGCTTATTAATACACAATTGAAGCAAATGTTATAACATTACAATTATAGTATAAAAAAACATGCCTAGACGGCATGTTTTTTGTTCAATCTTGAGATGGCTTTACACCCTATTGAAATACAACAGTTTTGTTGCCATCTACAATAATACGGTCTTCTAAATGCCATTTGACTGCACGAGCCAGTACATTACGTTCAACGTCCTGCCCCAATTCGCGCAACTGATCTACCGTAAAGTCATGGTTTACACGCTCTACATCTTGCTCAATAATCGGGCCTTGGTCTAGGTCTGCAGTCACGTAGTGTGCCGTTGCACCAATCAACTTCACGCCTTTTTCATAGGCTTGTTTGTACGGGTTTGCTCCCACAAAGGCCGGCAAGAAAGAGTGGTGAATATTGATCACTTTCATTTCCCACTTAGACACAAACTCTTCATCCAGAATTTGCATATAACGCGCCAATACCAGCAAATCATTGCCTTGCATCAATTCATCAATTTGAGCATAAGCTTCACGTTTATTTTCTTTATTTACAGGTACCACTTCAAATGGGATACCAAAATTTTCTACCGCTTCACGCAATGTGTCATGGTTCGACACTACTTTGGTAATTTCACACGGTAAACCGCCACGTGAATGACGCCATAACAACTCAAGCAAAGCATGATCGACTTTAGACACCAAAATGCCGACTTTTTTCACATCGCTGACTAAGGCCAAACGCCACTGCATGTCATAGCGTTCTGCCACGTTAGATGCAAACGTTTGCAATAAGCTTTCTTTACGGCTTTGCAGATGATCTAGCTCAAACTCAACCCGCATGAAATAACGCCCGCCCTGTGCTTCTGTTGCGTATTGATCAAGCGCAGTAATGTTAGCTCCCTGATGATACAAAAAGCTTGATACAGCCTGCACAATACCCGGTTTATCTTCACAGGTAATCAGTAAACGTGCAGTATTCGCAGTCGTCATATTCATGTTGTTTTTAGTCACTACTTGGTTAAATTGAAAAACAAGCCGAGTATTCTAGCGCGTTTCTCAGACATTCTAAATAGCCATTCTCAGTCTCTTAGTCGGCTTGAGTATTTTTACTGGATGATAAACTCTCAAACAGTTCAGATGTGCCTAGTGTTTCTAGTAAACGCTCATAGGTTGCACGACTTTCACCCCGTAAATATGCCCCTTCAAGGAACAGCATTTGACGTAAAGCCTGCCAAATCCATTTTTCTTCCAAATGGTTTGAATCGGTAATGTGACCCGACATATATAAGAAGTTCGTCCAGTTGGTCAGCACAATCCAAATATTGATAATCAAGGCTTCAATTTCTGACTCAGTCATTTGCATCAGACCCGCATCCACAAAGGCCTGATAAATTTTTTGTCCCTGCTGCATGACCTGTCCTGCAAAACGTGGATACATTTTGCGGAAATCTTCATTGGTTTCGACCAAATGATAGACATCACGATGCAAAAAACGATAAGCCCACAGCTGACTACTGAGAACCTGAAAATAACGAATTTTGTCATTGGCATCTAAGCCACGATTTTCAGGCAAAGCCAGCATTTCTAAAGTTTCTTGCTGATATTGTTCCATCAGCTCTTTAATAATTTCGTTCTTATTGCGGAAGTGGTAATACAAGTTTCCTGGGCTCATGCCCAGTTCTGCCGCAATATGATTGGTTGTTACCGAACGCTCACCACGCTCGTTAAACAATTGCAAACTCAATTGCAAAATACGTTCTTTGGTTTTCAACGTTTTGGTTTGAGACATCCTAAAAACAACCATTCTTTAAAATTTGGGGGGCATGAAAACATAAAGTCACTTGACTGATTAGAGTAAATACTCTAAAAATTAACTTATATTGCTTTTATTGAATGGTAACATGCCATGAACAGTCAAACAAAAACAACTTCAATGACCCCACATTCACCCGATTTACAACGTCTGGATGATATTTTGGCATTGCAGAAATATGCCTATCAGCGTCATCCTGTCCCAAGTGCCAAAGAACGCATTGAACGCTTAGCCCGCTTAAAACGTGTGATTGTGAAATATCAGGATCAATTTGCTGAAGCCATTAACCGTGACTATGGCAACCGTGCCATTGCAGAAACCAAAATTGGTGAATTACTTACCTGCTTGGAACATATCAAATATTACAGCAAAAACCTGACCGACTGGATGAAGCCATCTAAACGTCAGGTTGGTATTATCCACCAACCTGCAAAAGCATGGGTACAGTATCAACCTTTAGGGGTAATTGGCATTATTGCACCTTGGAACTATCCGCTGCTGTTGTCTTTAGGCCCACTGATCTGTGCTTTGGCTGCAGGCAACCATGCCATGATCAAAATTTCCAGTGCTTCTGCGCATTTTGGTAAAGTACTGGAAAACGCCATGAGCGAAGCATTTCCACAGGAATTGGTGGCAGTAATTAATGGCGGCGGTATTATTTCCGATGCGTTCTGTCA
This sequence comes from Acinetobacter sp. SwsAc5, assembly GCF_013391485.1. Taxonomy (NCBI): domain Bacteria; kingdom Pseudomonadati; phylum Pseudomonadota; class Gammaproteobacteria; order Moraxellales; family Moraxellaceae; genus Acinetobacter; species Acinetobacter sp. SwsAc5. Next base: position 132,485 of record NZ_JACAXD010000004.1, on the reverse strand, counting down.
TTTGCCTTTTGACAAAATTATTTTCACAGGCTCTACCGAAGTCGGCAAAACTGTAATGGCTGCCGCGTCACAAAACCTTGTGCCTGTCATTTTAGAACTAGGTGGAAAATCCCCTGTTTTGGTGCATCCATCTAGCGATATGGTCGATGTAGCGCAGCGTATTGCGGTAGGTAAACTCTGGAATGCTGGACAAACCTGTGTTGCACCCGACTATATGTTCTTGCCTAAAGGCAAAACTGCCGAATTTATGGAGCATTTCGAGCAATTTGTGACCGAAATGTATCCGCATATTCGTGATAACCAAGACTACACTTCTATTATTAATGACAAACAATATCGTCGCTTACAGGGCTATTTAGAAGATGCACGTGAGCGAGGTGCAAATATTATTGAAATTAATCCGCAAAGTGAAAATGTGGCTGCAACCCGTAAAATGGCACCAACGGTACTGACCAATGTCAGTCCAGACATGCAAATTATGCAAAATGAGATCTTTGGTCCAGTCCTGCCAATCTTAGAATATGAACAAATTGATGATGTAATCGAGTTTATTAATAGCCGACCGCGTCCTCTTGCTTTATACTATTTCGACTTTGATCAGGCGCGTGCCGACTATGTCGCACAGCGAACCCATTCAGGGCATTTCGGACTCAATACTGTATTGACCCACGTTGCACAAGATGACTTACCATTTGGTGGTGTTGGTGCATCGGGCATGGGGAAATATCACGGTCCAGAAGGTTTTTTCAGCTTGTCACATGAACGGTCGGTAATGTCTAATCCGAAGCTTTACAGCTTGAAGTTCATTCTCCCCCCATTTGATAAGCCGATTCATCGATTGATTTCGAAGACGCTGCTTCGCTAACTGATCAAGGCATGAGCTATCAAACTAGCTCATGCTGTTTTTGAAGAAAATCGCTTGTCTTTTAAGCGTATTTTTGATATAAAACGCCCCTTGAATGAATTCATCCGTTTATTTTTGACTGGCCATACAGATTTGCTGTTGGCTAAATCAATGGAGTTACACCATGTCTAAGGTTTGCCAAGTTACCGGCAAGCGTCCAGTCGTTGGTAACAACGTCTCACACGCCAACAACAAAACTAAGCGCCGGTTCGAGCCGAACCTGCACAACCACCGTTTCTGGTTAGAAAGCGAAAAACGTTTCGTACGTCTTCGTTTAACCACTAAAGGTATGCGTATTATCGACAAATTGGGCATTGAAAAGGTTGTTGCTGACCTACGTGCTCAAGGTCAAAAGATCTAAGTAAGGAGTCAGGACAATGCGTGATAAGATTCGCTTAGTTTCTACAGCTGGTACAGGTTATTTCTATACCACTACTAAAAACAAACGTACTATGCCGGAAAAAATGGAAATCAAAAAATTTGATCCAAAAATCCGTCAACACGTAGTTTTCAAAGAAGCTAAAATCAAATAATTTTAGCTTTTTTAAAAAACGACCTTATTCAGGTCGTTTTTTTTTTGCACTTTTTTTGCCTCACTTGTTAAAATTTCCTCGCTTCTTTTTTGGCACTGTTTGTGCTTGTCTTATTTCAGTCTTTTGACCGCACCTTCACCATGGCTTAGGAGTTTCTCGTGCCTCATGATGTAGAACTCATCATCTTACTTGCCGTTGGTTTTAGCTTGGCACTGGTATTTGGCTATATCGCTGCGCACTTACGCCTTCCACCGCTTATGGGCTATCTGATTGCAGGTGTCATCATTAGTCCCAACACACCGGGCATTGTGGCAGATATTCATCTTGCCAACCAATTGGCAGAACTTGGGGTCATGTTCCTCATGTTCGGTGTTGGCATGCATTTCTCGCTAAATGATTTAATGCAGGTACGACGCATTGCTTTGCCTGGTGCAGTATTGCAGATCGCCGTGGCGACCCTGCTCGGTGTAGGCGTGTCGATGATGTGGGGTTGGAGTTTTGGTTCTGCCTTAATTTTTGGCTTAAGTCTGTCTTGTGCCAGTACCGTTGTGCTCTTAAAAGCATTGGGTGATCGTGGCCTGCTCGACTCCGTGAACGGTAAAATTGCCGTAGGCTGGTTGTTAGTTGAAGACTTAGTGATGGTCTTAGCATTGGTGCTTTTGCCTGCCACAGCTGTATTACTGGGTGGACAAGCTATCGACAATGCCAGTGATGAAAATATTTGGCTAACACTCGGACTGACTTTATTAAAAGTTTCAGGCTTTATTGCCTTTATGCTGATTGTTGGCAAACGCCTTGTGCCCTTCATTATGCAAATTGTGGCTCGCTTAGGCTCGCGGGAACTGTTTACTCTAACGGTAGTCGCTGCTGCGGTATCAATTGCCTTTGGTGCTTATAAAATCTTTGGCGTGTCGATGGCACTTGGGGCGTTCTTTGCGGGGATGGTGGTCAAAGAATCTGATTTCAGTCATCGCGCCGAAGAAGAAACTTTACCCTTACGTGAAATTTTCTCCATTCTATTTTTCGTTGCTGTGGGCATGCTGTTTGACCCGCGTATTCTGATAGAAGAACCACTGCACGTTTTAGCGGTCGTCGGCATTATCATGGTGGGTAAAACCATTGCAGCCATGGCATTGGTCTTGTTCTTCCGCTATCCACTCAATACAGCCTTGACCGTAGGCGCGAGCTTGGCACAAATTGGTGAGTTTTCCTTTATTTTGGCAACGCTAGGTGTATCTTTACAACTGCTGTCACTAGAAGGACAAAACCTGATTTTAGCAGGCGCACTCATTTCAATTACCCTCAATTCCTTTGTTTTTTCTGCGATTGAGCCTGTGCAAAACTGGATTCGGGAACGCTCTTATTTGGCGCGTTTGCTTGAACGCAGCAATGACCCTTTAGCCATGCTGCCCGATGAAGTTTCTCAAGATTATTTACGTGATCAGGTGGTGATTGTTGGACATGGTGAAGTCGGACGCCACATTACTCAAAATTTAATGGCTGAGAATATTAAGGTCGTGATTGCGGAAGAAAACCGTGAAATTGTCGAAGACTTACGCGAAAAAGGCATTGCTGCAGTCAGCGGCATTGCCACAGAAGCGGGTGTACTGATTCAGGCACATATTCAACATGCACGACTACTCGTTCTCTCGCCTATGGACATTTTGGATATTCATAAAATTGTGGATATTGCCAAAACCCTAAACCCTGCAATTCAGGTTTTGGTGTGTGCAGAAAGCAAAGCCGAAGCGGAAGTAATTCGTAAAGACAACATTGGTGAGGTGTATTTTGCCAAAGAAGAAATGGCGAAAAATATGAGCAATTATATTTTAAATCAAATTGAAATTGCCCATCATCAGCCACCAACGCATTGAGCATCATTCATCTAAAACCCATAGCCAAAATCACAAAAAGCGCACCGTTTAAGCTGCGCTTTTTTTGTTGACGTATAGATTGGCTTTCATTGTGTTGATGAAAAACTATCTAATAATGTCCATGATTTTAACCAAAGCAGATAGACAATCTATTCATTAAAGATAGCTCATCACCGAAAGACCTTTTCGGATTAACTCATAAATTGCGGCTGTTCATCCACAATTTCTGCATGCCACTCATTGACCTGTTTTTCCAACAAGCCAAATAATGCCGCCTGAATCATGTGCTGGGCAACAACAGCAGTCTGATCACCCAATAAGGCTTTGACTTCGTCATTGAACTGGATTTTCACTAACGGCTCTTTCTCTGAGCCTGCATTACGCAATGCCAACTCACCGCCTTCAAGCTGCACCAGCTCCAAAATAGCTTCCTGATTACCAAATAATTCTTTCAATTGCTCTATAGACATATATCCTCCATGCTCGACATGGCGGCAAAGGCGCTTGCACTTTGCATCGTTCAGAATATTTATATCGGGCTGATCAAAAATTTTTCAAGGGCTATTGGTCAGCTTAAAACTCCACCATCTCATTGCGAAAACCATCAATTAATTGGGTTAAATCTCGATGCCATTCGCGTAAAATTTTGGTGTCTGGCAACCATGCTTGCGGCGTTTGCGTGACTTTAATAATCAAATTGGATGACGTTTCCTGTTCAGGTCCTGGTGCACTTGGCTCGGGCGTGTACTGACATAAACGATAAGCGCGCTTTAACTCTGCAATAAAACCCGATTTGCTCAGTTGCTGCAAAATTGCCACTTCAGGGGAAATCTGCCCTTTGGCTGCCATCAATTCTTCAATTGATTTAAGGGTTGGATTACTGTCATTTAAACGATAATACCGCACCAATTCCTGCAAAAAAGCCAGCACCGCGCCATTTAAATGAAACACCGCAGCTTCACGATGTGCCTGCGCTTGCTGAACATGCTCGGTTTGCTCGGCCTGCTGACATGAAAGACGGGCGAAATATAATTTCTGATTGGTACGATCTGCATGAAAACGAGCAACACGGGACATGAGCATTTCCTCAATTTAGCGTTCTAAGAAGCTTAGATTAAACCGATTTTCCTGCAACACCCAATAAAAAATACACTATTTTTACTGCGATAAAATCGCGCACCAATGCAGTGCCAATCTCGTATTTTTACTAAAAATCACGCATAAAAAAGGAGCATTTTTTGCTCCCTTTGAACTATTTTGATGCAGGTTTATCTTCTGCTGCTTTGACACGTATTCCATGACCATGCAGACGCAAAGTATTCAGCGCTTTAATGGCTTTTACTGCCTCACGTGCATGTGGCATTTCTACAAATGCAAAACCTTTAGATTTTCCTGTTGCAGCATCCAACACCAAATTACAAGATTCTACAGTGCCATATTCCTGAAAAAGCTTTAACAATTCTTCTTCAGTCACTGTACGCTCTAAACTACGAACTAAAATTTTCATCTTACAACCTTAAAATAGGCAAAAAACATCAAAAAGCACTCGCCTACTCTACTTTTTGCAGGAAACCTTGTGGCATAGTTTAATCGAGATCAATGCCAAAATCTAAATTAATCGCTTGGCGTTCCACCAAGGCGCTTTTAACCGTTTGCTGACGGGTACGGTGATGAGTTTCCATCGCACACAACTGCCGTGTCAGATCATTCAAAAAATAACTGTCCAGTTTGCGCCCTTGTTCATCTACCGTATCACGCGCCCATAAATTAAAATTTTGCTTGGTTAAAATCAGTTCATTTTGGGCACGGGTCAAAGCCACGTACAGCACTCGACGTTCTTCTTCAATATCATCAAAACTGCCCTGCGCCCGCGCATGCGGGTACTGCCCTGCAGTCACATTCGCCACATAACAGACTTTTTGCTCCGTACCTTTGGCAGAGTGAATGGTGATTAAAGTGACCACATCGGTATCAGACTGGCGTTCAATTTCAGAAATAGACACAGGATCAAGCACGTATTCTTCTAAAAACTCACTTAACTGCGCATGCTTACCCGCCAGTTGTTGCACCAACTGAAAATCACCCTGACGACGATTCCAGTCTTTTTTATAGTTATCTGCCAATTGTTCCTGAATAGCTTCAATGCCTAAACCGACGCAAGCTGCAACTTCATGTCGTAAGACATCCATTTGCTTCATGATCAATAACGTTTCTTCTGGCAAGCGTCCAAATTTTTCCAGCTTTTCAATCACCTGATCCATTGTCGGTTCAAGCAACAATTGCTGTGCCAACTTACTCGCACCGATATCGCCCACGCCATTCCATAAAGTGAGAAAACGCATCCACGCAATATCATCTAAAGGATTGGCAATAACGCGCAATAAACTAAGCAAGTCTTTTACATGCGCAGTTTCCAAGAGCTTCATGCCGCCAATAAAACGATACGGCACACTTGCCGCAATACAGGCAGCTTCAATATGTCGCGCTGCAAAACTTGAACGCACCAACACCATGTGATCTGACCACGGCGCGCCTTGCAAGAAATGTCGCTCTTTAATATCAATCGCAATCCATTTGGCTTCATCAAATTCATTCGGGAAAATATGCATTTTGGGTTTGATGCCATCACCACGATGCGCCTGCAACCGTTTGTTATAGCGAATCTCACTTTGATCTAACAACCAATTGGACAGGTCTAAAATTTCCTGCGTAGAACGGTAATTTTGCTCTAATTTGAAAATTTGAGCATTGGGTACGCGCTCTGTGAAATGATGAATATTTTCAAAATCTGCACCACGGAAACCATAAATCGATTGTGCATCATCGCCCACACAAAACAAACTGACCCGATCTTTTAAAGGCTCAAGCAAAGCCCATTGCAAAGGATTGGTGTCCTGCATTTCATCGACCAGAAGATGCTGACAAATTGACGCGACATAATCGACCAGACCTTCCGACTGCGCCAATGCCGATGCCACCACAGCCAAAATATCGTCATAATCGAGAAAGCCACGTGCACGTTTACGGCTTTCGTATTCCTGCATAATTTCAGCAATTTGATCTTTTAATGCCAAATATTCAAGCTGTTGCTTTTCTAAAGCCACACTCAGTTTTTGACGGGTATTCCGCGCAAAAGAATACAAATCACATAATTCTTGAGGCTTAGGCAACTGACTTGGATTTTTCTTATCATCTTTTCCGCGAATGAGGCGAAACATCATCAACTGATCATCACGATCAATAATAGAAAATTGTTCCAAGCCAAAAGCTTTAGGAATACGTCGTAACAAGTACATACAAAAAGTATGAAAGGTCGAAGCACGTAAGCCTTTGGCTTGCTCGCCCAGTGCCAACTCCACCCGTGCGACAATTTCACTCGCCGCACGGCGGGTAAAGGTCAAAATTTGAATTTGATTGGCTGCAATACCTTTATCAATCAAGTACGCTGCACGTGCCACAATGGTTTTGGTTTTGCCACAGCCTGCGCCAGCCAAGACCAGACTATGTTGATATGCTGTCGTGGCTGCTTGTTTTTGCTGGGGATTCAATTCATCAATTAGGCTGGCTAAACTCATAGTGACTCATCGTACTGGGTGGATGAATAGTTTAACAGATCGGTTTAGGAATAAACCCATGAATATAAATGGCTCGGTTCATGCCTAAACACATACTTTTACACAAGCTCTATTGTAGAGATGTGGATAAGTACATGCTTATCCACATTATTTCCAGCCCAATTCTATGGCAGTGATTTCGTTAATACGTGTCTGTTGTAGCGAGTCAGGCATCTTACTTTTGTTTTGCGAAAGTGGCACATAAGCTGCCATCAGTTCAGCCTGTCGTTGTGGATATAACGGTTGCTGATTTGGGTCTGCATAACCAATCGGATAAATCGGCTGACCTGTGCTCAAATCGTATTTATCTGTGGCACCAAAGGTATGCAGTAATTCATGCACCATCACCATCGTATTACGCTGACTGTGCGCAGCAGAAGCAAATAAATTCACCGAGCCAATTTTGCCTTTTTGCAAAGCGGTGGAATGCTTCAAAATTTGAGTTTGACTCGGATCATAATAATTCAGGTACAGGGTCACTGTTGCTGTACCATCACTGCTTTGTCGTTGCTGCCAAGCGTAAAAGCGGAACTTTAAACTCCAAAGTACAGTGCTAAGCAGCGATGCTTGCTCAGGCACTTTTGGTGGCAACTGCTTTAATTCTCGCCCCTGTTTGAAATAGAGCGCAATGGGTTGCCCACGGTACTGCAAAGAAGCTTGTTTTAGATAGTCTTGAGCAGAATTTAAATTATTGATATTTAATGTATTGATATAGTTTTGGGTATTTGATCGTCCATCGGCATTGATTGGGTGTAACAATACGATGATGGGCTTATTCCAGTCTTGGCTCTGATCACGCCAAGCATTGACTGCAACGACCAGCAAAACCAGCAATAAGCATAAAATTCGGATTTTTTTCCACATACTTTAAATATCTTTAGGCAATCACTTTACCAAGTTTAATCTTATTATCTTTAAACTCGACCCAGCCACCCGCAATTGCTAAAACTGCTTCCTCAAGAGAAGAGAATCCGTAAGGAACAATATCGAGCTCTGGATCCAAGCGCTTGATCGCATCAACTACTGAAGCAATACTTACCCAGTTATTTGCATGTGATACCTGTTTCAAAGCTTCTTGCGTCAATTTGATAATGGTCTTAAAAGTTCTTTTTCTTACCAACAATTGACTTCTAACTTCTTTAATTTCAAATAATTCTAACGATTTAATTAAGCCTGAAAATTTAGCTCTTTTATAATTTCTCGAATCAAAATCAGGCTTAACAACATTAATGTATTGATGAACAACCAAAAGGTTTGCCCAACCATGATCATCAGCTTTATCACGTATTGTTTTTAAAATTAGTGCAAGCACATCCTTATCAATTGTAATTTGACCTTGTGTCACCTGCTCATTTGTATTTTCCTTTAAATCTACAGTTTCACCATTGGTGAGGTTTTTCACATCAATGAAACGATCACAAGCGTTTACAAAAGATATTGGTGTTGTACCCTTACCAAAACCATGAACAAAAAGCCCTTTCTCTCGAATTTTCAAAGCAAGGGGAGTAAAGTCACTATCACTAGAAACTAAGCAGAAACCATCAAATATTCCCGAATACAATAGCTCCATAGCATCAATAACCATTGCAATATCAGTCGCATTTTTTGAAACCGTATAAGCATATTGTTGTACAGGTGTCATGCCACATTTAAGTGATATTTCATACCAGCCCTTTAGTGTTGGCTTGCTCCAATCACCATAAACTCGTTTGACACTTGCTATACCTGATTTGGCGATCTCTTCTAATACAACTTCAACATTCACCATGGATGTATTATCAGCATCAATTAATACTGCTATTTTCTTTGGATTAAGATTCACAAAACCTCTCTGTTTTTTATTTTTCACATTTCAAATTATATGATTTAAAAAAATGCTGACCGAAGCCAGCATTTTCTAATTTGGATAATTAAGCCTCAACCCATTTACCATCTTGGTAAACCAATGACCATTTGGTTTGTTTGCCTTCAGGCGTTTCCGAACCAATATATTGCGCTTGATTCTTACGGCTGAATTTCACCAATGTTGGATTACCCTCTGGGTCTGCATCGGGTGCTTGCAAAATAAACTGATATTTCGGATCAAGCTGTTCTGCAACTGTGCGCAATTCCGCGACTTTCGGTGCACGGGTTTCACGTACTTTCGGGAACTTACTGGCTGCCAAGAACAAGCCTGCTGCACCATCACGCAACACAAAGAAATCATCGTGTTTGGTTGAACGTAAATGTTCCATTTTAATTGGATCAACACGCGGTGGCGCAGGCTGACCATTCTTGAGTACTTTTCGCGTGTTTTCACAGCTGGTGCAGGCAAAATAAGGGCCAAAACGACCTGTTTTCAACTGCATTTCGCCATCGCACTTGTCACACGGAATGGTTGGGCCATCATAGCCTTTAATTTTGAACTCGCCTTCTTCTAGCTCAAAACCTGCACAGTCTGGGTTATTCCCACAAATGTGCAGTTTACGACCACCATCAATCACATAGCTGTCCATGGCAGTTTCGCAAATTGGACAGCGTTTTTTAGACATCAAATCTGCAGTTTCAGCGGTATCATCATCCGACAATGCAGCAAGCGACTCGACAGGAGTTAGGTTCAGAGTTCCCTTGCAACGTTCTTTCGGTGGCAAGTTATAGCCTGAACATCCCAAGAATACCCCTGTTGTACCTGTACGAATCTGCATTGGACGTGAACATTCTTTACAATGTACTGCATCAACCTCTACAGGTAGATTACGGCGCATGCCTTGTTCGCCCTGTGCATTAGTCAAACGCTGCTTGAAGTCACCATAAAAACTGTTGAGTAAGTCTTTCCAGTTACGTTCTCCATCTGCAACTTTATCCAGCTGACCTTCCAAGTCTGCTGTAAAATCGTAGTTCATCAGGTTATTAAAACTTTCATCCAGACGATCTGTAACAATCTCACCCATTTTTTCGGCAAACAGACGACGGTTTTCCAGTTTGACATAACCACGGTCTTGAATAGTTGAAATAATCGCAGCATAGGTCGATGGACGTCCAATACCTTTTTTCTCAAGCTCTTTCACCAAAGAGGCTTCGGTAAAACGCGCAGGCGGTTTGGTAAAGTGTTGTGATGGATCAAGCTTCTCTAATTTAAGAATTTCACCGACTTTAACTGCAGGCAGTAACACATCATCATCCGATTTGTTTTGCCCACGCACTTTGGTAAAGCCATCAAAAACTAGCGTACGACCTTTGGCTTTTAACTCGACACCATTGGCATCAACCAAAATGGTCGATGATAAATATTCGGCTGGTGTCATTTGGCAAGCGACGAACTGACGCCAAATCAGATCATATAAACGCTGTGCATCGCGCTCTACACCCACCAAACTGTCGCCTTTAAGCGCAACATTAGATGGACGAATCGCTTCGTGCGCTTCTTGTGCGCCTGCTTTATTGCCATAACGATTTGGTTTAGCAGGCAGATATTTTTGACCAAACTCCGCTTCAATATGCGTACGCACCATATTGACCGCGTCATCACTCAGGAAGGTCGAGTCTGTACGCATATAGGTGATAAAACCTGCCTCATACAAACGCTGTGCTAGCATCATGGTTTTCTTGACTGAAAAACCAAGACGGGTACTCGCAGCCTGTTGCAGCGTTGACGTGATATACGGCGCACTTGGGTTGACTTTGGTCGGCTTATCTTCACGTGCAGATACGGTGTATTGCGCATCTTTAATCAAGTTCAGTAAAGCATCGGTTTCAGCTTTGTTGCGTAACTTGAGGGTTTTACCCGCTTGCTTAACCGCTTCTAGACGAATGTCATCTTTTTCAGATTTAGTATCTGCAAAGACTTGCCAATATTCTTCGGGTACAAAGGCGCGAATTTCACGCTCGCGCTCCACAACCAGCTTCACCGCAACTGACTGCACTCGTCCTGCCGATAAACCACGGGCAATTTTTTCCCAGAGCAGTGGCGAAATCATAAAACCCACCACGCGATCTAAGAAACGACGTGCCTGTTGGGCATTGACTTTGTTGGTATCTAAACGCGCAGGATGCTTAAAGGCTTCTTGAATCGCATTTTTGGTAATTTCGTTAAACACGACACGTTGATAACGTGAGTCATCTCCACCAATGACTTCTTTTAAGTGCCACGCAATCGCTTCCCCTTCACGGTCCAAGTCCGTTGCGAGATAGACTTCATCGACCTGCGATGCCAGTTTTTTTAATTCAGCGACTACATTTTCTTTGCCTGGCAGCACTTCATAGTGTGCTTTCCAGTCATGTTCAGGATCAACCCCCATACGGTTGACTAATGCTTGTTGAGCTTTTTCAGCTTTCTGAGCCTCGGTCAGTTTGGTTCGGGTGGTGGTTTTCTTTTCTGTGGTTTTTGCGCCACCACTGGTTGGCAAATCACGCACGTGACCGACCGAAGACTTCACAATGTAGTCCGAACCAAGATATTTATTGATTGTTTTCGCTTTTGCAGGCGACTCCACAATCACTAAGGCACGTTTGTGACCAGCTTCAGATTTGGCTGCAGTGCTTTTGGATGTGGACCGAGGAGCGTTCGCCATAAGTAACCGTATTTCCTATTTAATGGTTTAAAATTAACGTTCAGCCAAGCTATGTAAAAAGGCTTTCATCTCATCTAATTGAGTCGCGCGAAGATCGGCTTCTTCATCCCAATAGATTCCTACACAGTTTGCCTGCATATCAATAGCATAAATACCCTTTAATGCAATGGGTAAGTCTTGGAATTTATCATCACCATGTAGCAGTTCTAGCTTTTGATCTTTCACCAAAGCACGCATTAATGGTAAACGTGCATCGGCAATGAGTACGCTGTAATACGCCACCATACTGGCACGTGATTCCGTAGCTTTCGGAATTTTTGTCCAATCAGGTGCAACCACCAAACGTGGATGTAGTCCCATTTTTCGGGCTTTTTCACGCATCAATCCCAAAGCTTTTTCTCTTGGGCTAACGCGCAAACCAAAAATAGAGCCCATCACAAATATGATGATGGCAACGGCAACCCAAATTCCAGTATTTTCCATAGTACAACCTTTCTATTCTTATATTAGAGTTGCATAAGCACAATATAAAACGCAAGATTAAAATAAGCTGTGATTTATTTATTTCAAGTGTTTTAGTCCATCTGCCTACAAACAGCTTAAAATTGTCTTACGTGAAAAGGCATCATTTTCAAAACTTTAAATGGTTGATAAATGATGAATTAAATCAGTCGCATCGATAAAAAACTATCTTGCAGATGGGTTTTAAATCGACTCATGCCATTAATCGAAAAATTCTAAAACTTAGCTTAAAAACATTTCATGACTATATAGAACTTCATGTCCATTCCAATAAATATAGCCTTTTTCTATCAGTTCTTTTAGCAATAAACGAATATCAGATTTTGGAAATAACTGTTCCAGCAAATCACGCAACTCATAAATATCTTTCGGTTTTTCACCCTTTAGCTCACGTAACTTTTTGGCAACTTCCCATTGCACAGGGTCAATTTGGCTAAAGTTTTTAAATAAACTGTGCTGAGGATGTACCTCTGCGGCTTCAGTTTGCGCCACGATTGTAGAAGTGACTGTCGCCTCTTGCGTAGATTCTTCCACAGCATCCAAGTCAAGTTGAACCCACTGCTTCAGTACTTTTTTACGAAAGCTAATTTGCTCATCCACCCGCTTTACAATTTTCAGGTTCATCAACATACCAACCACATGCTGCACTTTGTCGGCCTCAAGTTGCAAAATATTGGCAATCGAGTTTTTTAAAGCCTCTACGTTAGTTGGCTTGCCTGACATTTTTGCCAACGCATCACAATACTTTTTTACCAACAGCAATTCAGGTTTGTTGCGAATTGCCATTGGGCTTGGTAAACGATTTTTGCTTTTCCCAGACTGCATTTCAGGCTGAATATGAATCAGGTGACAGGCAATTTCAGATGCTTGCAACATTTCCATTAAAATCTGAATACTGTCAGCCGCAGAAATCACTTCAACTTGTGTTTCTGGCTCTAGCAGTGCCATCAGTTGCCCAACTACCACTGCATATTCAAACTCTTTAAACTCTGCGCGCGGGCTGTCTAAAATCATAAGTTGACCCGTACTGATCCAGCCAGCGAGTTCAGTTAAATCCTGCAAGTTATATTCAAATTTTCCTGCACAATTAAACAGATACACACTCGGATGATGCTCAATAATTTCTCGCAACAAAGTCGCGGTAGGCAGGTTGTTTTCAAGGTCAAGTAATACAACTTTAGAGGACATAAACTTTAGCGGACACAATAGGGTTTAAAAGATTCAGGCACAGCAGCCGAGCATTACAGCGGGAAGTACAGCAAAGGTCAAATTAAAATCAGCACGGAAACCAATACCGTTGATTAAGTACGATTGATTAATAGTGTGGTGGGCGATTGGTCATCGGGTCAAATGGTGCAATCCCATCCGACAAATCTGCCGACTCTACCCGCTGATATAACAACTGCATTTGTTTCTTTAAATCAGCAATTTCCAGACTTTGATGAACCACTTGTTCATTCAATTGCTCAACTAAATCGTCCAAAAATGCAATTCGCACTTGCAAATCTTCAATGGGTGCGGAAAATGACGCCTGATCATCTATACTTTGTTTAGTCATTTCAAATCCTCATTTGAGATTTTTTAGGAAACACTATGGCCTATATTACTTTAAGGGATGTCCAACTTGCATTTGGTGGACCTGCCTTGCTCGACGGCGCGAATTTTAACCTAGAACGTGGCGAACGAGTGTGTTTGATTGGCCGTAATGGGGAAGGTAAGTCTACTCTACTTAAACTGATTGAAGGAAGTTTACTGCCCGATGCAGGTGAAGTGTCTATTCAAAATGGCATCACCATTGCCATGTTGGCGCAAGATGTGCCCATGGATTCAGGCAAAGTCGCCGATATTGTTGCTGATGGTGCAGGCGAAGCTGCTGCAGTATTAAAAGCCTATCACGAAGCCAGCGATGCCTGTGTATTGGGCGATATGGATGCCTGTGACCGTATGGGGAACTTGCAACACAAGCTAGATCAGCTTGATGGCTGGGCGCTAGAAAATAAGGTCAATGCCATTTTAAGTAAAATGGGACTTGATCCAAATGCCGACTTGGCCGATTTATCGGGTGGACGTAAACGTCGTGTGTTGTTGGCACGTGCCCTACTCACCCAACCTGACGTATTGTTGCTAGATGAGCCGACCAACCACTTAGATGTGGAAAGTATTGAATGGCTAGAAAAATTTTTACTCGATCAAAATAATTTAACTCTACTGTTTATTTCGCATGACCGTGCTTTTGTCGATAGTATCGCCACCCGCATTGTCGAGTTAGATCGTGGTGTATTACGCAGCTACGAAGGCAACTATTCGCGTTATTTAGATTTAAAAGCGCAGCAACTTGAAGCTGAAGAAAAACAAAATGCGCTGTTTGATAAAAAACTGGCCGAAGAAGAAGCATGGATTCGTCAAGGCATTAAAGCACGTCGTACCCGCAACGAAGGACGTGTGCGTGCTTTAAAAGCCTTACGTGAAGAATCCAAAGCACGTCGCTTCCAACAAGGCAAAGTCAATATGGCAGCGCAGGAAGCCAATCGCTCAGGTAAACTGGTCTTTGATATTGAACATTTACAAGTGGCCTTTGGCAATCAAGCTCCAATTATCAAAGACTTTTCAACATTGGTATTACGTGGCGACCGTATTGGTTTAGTTGGTGATAACGGTGTCGGTAAAACCACTCTGATTAAAGCCATTTTAGGTGAAATTGAGCATGGCGGCTCTGTCAAAACAGGAACACAACTGGAAATTGCCTATTTTGACCAATTGCGTAACGTCTTGGATTTGGAAAAGTCGGTCAAAGATAACGTGTCTGAAGGTTCAGATTTTGTTGATGTGAACGGACAACGTCGTCATATCTATAGTTATTTACAAGACTTTTTATTCTCACCAGAACGTGCGCGCACGCCTGTTAAAGCCTTGTCTGGCGGTGAACGCAACCGTATTTTACTGGCAAAATTATTACTCAAACCATCTAACCTGATAGTGATGGATGAGCCGACCAACGACTTGGATATGGTCACTTTAGAATTGCTTGAGGAAATGCTCAGCGACTATAAAGGCACCTTATTGCTGATTTCACACGACCGTGCCTTTATGGACAACGTGGTGACTTCAACTTGGGTATTTGATGGCAAAGGCAATATTGATGAATATATTGGCGGCTATCAGGACTATTTGCAGCAACGCCCAGACCAAACTGTGGTTGATCAAAAAAGTGATGTTAAAAAAGCCGTTGCCAAAGCCGAAGCGGCTGCAGCAGCACCAACGGCTAAAAAAGTAAAATTGAGCTACAAAGATCAACGTGCTTTAGAGCAGTTGCCAGGTGAAATTGAAGCACTGGAACAGGAACAAACCGAATTGGCTGAAAAACTGGCGGATGGTTCTTGGTTTGTAACAGATGCCAATGCAGCCACCAAAGCCTCACAGCGTTTGGCTGAAATTGATGAAGAACTGCTGGAAAAACTGGAGCGTTGGGACGAACTGGAAAACTTGGCGAATGGTAACTAGGGTCTATTGACACTTCGTCTACGCTTGTCCTGAAAGACTTCGCAAAACCGTTTTAAGCATCTTTCCCATTGGACGGATGCTTTTAAATTTTAAAATCGGTTCGTGCTAAACTGCAACGATACAACACTTTACACGGTCATTATGAGTCAACACACTGAATATCAACCAGGCGAATTTCAATGGTCTTTCCTGTTGCCAAAATATTGGGGCATCTGGATTGGCATTGTCTGCCTGATGATTTTAGCCATTTTGCCGTGGGCGATTCAGTATCGTTTGGCGCAGCTTTTAGGCAATCTTGCCTTTAACAGCATGAAGTCACGTCGCGTAACTACGTTACGCAATTTGGAAGTGTGTTTTCCTGAATGGAGCGAGGCTGAAGTACATGAAAATGCTCGCCAAGTCTTTGTTGATCAAATGCTGGGCGTATTTGAAACCTTAAATGCGTGGTACTGTCCACAGTGGTTTAAAGGACGTACTCAGGTTGAAGGTTTAGAACATATTCAGCAAGCCCAAGCAGATGGTCGCGGGGTTTTATTGTTAGGTACACATTCTACTCTGCTAGATGCAGGCGGCTATGTCTGTGCGCAATATTTTGACCCCGATGTGGTCTATCGTCCACAAAACAATCCATTACTGGACATGCTGATTTACCGTTGTCGCGCCACCATTTACGGTCATCAAATTGACCACGATGACATGCGTGGTTTAATCCGTCACTTAAAAAATGGTCGTGCCATTTGGTATAGCCCAGATCAGGACTTTGGTTTAAAACAAGGTGTTATGGCACCGTTTTTTGGCGTACCTGCAGCGACAGTTACAGCGCATCGTCGTTTACTTAAAATGACCAAAGCCGCAGCAATTCCGTTATATTTTTACCGTACAGGTGAGCTTTCCAATCCTCAATATAAAGTCTTGATTGAACCTGAACTACTGGATTTCCCAAGCGCAGATGAAGTTGCAGATGCAACGCGCACCAATTTCATTATTGAGCAGCAATTACGGATCGCTCCTACCCAATATATGTGGTTTCATCGTCGGTTTAAGAGCCGCCCCGAAGGTTATGACAGTATTTACTAATCTGTACGGCAGAAGGAAAGATTCATGAAAGTCATGCAGTTATTACCCGAATTAAACAGTGGCGGTGTAGAACGCGGTACGCTCGAAATCGCCCGAGCCTTGGTCGCTCAAGGACATACGTCATTGGTGGTGTCGAATGGCGGACGGATGGTGAACCAACTCGAAGCTGAAGGTTCCACTCATTTAAAGTTAGCCATCCACAAAAAATCATTATCAAGCTTGTGGCAAATCCGTCCTTTACGCCAACTGATTATGCAACATCAACCTGATATTGTGCATGTACGTTCCCGCGTACCTGCATGGCTAACTCATTTTTCCCTAAAAGGTATTCCAGCCGAAAAACGTCCACACTTAATTTCAACTGTACATGGTTTTTATTCAGTTAACCGTTACAGCCAAATTATGACCCAAGCGGAAAAAGTGATCGCAGTTTCTGACAGTGTAGTCAAATACATTCGTGATCATTATCAAAACTGTCCACCTGAAGATATTGTCCGTATTTATCGTGGAATTGACCCTGCTGCATTTCCGCACGGGTATCAACCTTCGGCACAATGGATGCAACAAACCTATCAAGATTTCCCAGAACTTGAACATAAGTTTTTAATTTGTTTGCCGGGACGTATCACCCGCTTAAAAGGTCATGAAACATTGATTGATCTAATTGCGAAATTAAAAACCCAGTATCCACAGATTCATGCTGTTGTTGTAGGCGGTGCAGATGTTAAAAAAGCAGCTTATTTACAGGAACTGGAACGCAATATTCGGGATAAACATCTGACCGAAGCGATAACCTTTGTTGGACACCGTTCTGACATTCGCGAGTGGCTTGCGTTTAGCGATATTGTACTTTCACTTTCCAATCAGGCGGAAACCTTTGGACGCACTGCACTTGAGGCTTTATCTGTAGGAACACCTGTGATTGGCTGGAACCGTGGTGGTGTGGCTGAAATTTTGTCACAACTGTATCCGCAAGGGCTCATCGCAGCAGATGACCAAGTGGCTTTATTCAATGCAGTGCAATTGCATCTGGAAATACCGCAAAGTGTCACCCCTGTTGAATTGTTCAGCTTGGCAGATATGTGTCATCAAACCTTAGATTTATATCAGCAAGTTTTGCAGTCAAAACACACCTAAAGCCTTAAAACTGAATCGAGCTGATTGAAATTTAATTTGTTTAAAAACAATGAGAATGAAAAAATAAGCCCTAAAAAATCATCGCCCGAGTTCTACATCCTGTAAAACTCGGGCTCATGAGGTTGTGCTTTCAAAACTTATTGTTATTTTATTGTATGGCGTTCCTTACCTACATCATATCCTTGATGTTTATCCCTCAGCGTCGTCTTCCTTAATGGGATATTCCGTTCCCGAGTCCTTGTGCTGATGAATTAATCTTAACCAGATCAGTCAGAATAAACCATGCGTCATGTGCCTAAATCCGTGTAAGCCATTTCGTACACTTTTCGTTTAATTTCTAAACCGATTTATCCTGTGCTTTATACGGTTGTGCAATTTCATCGGTCACCAGTTTTTCTTCTTGCTCTGCTTTTTCAATCCCATCCTGAATCGCCTGTTGTGCTTCCTGCTCATCGGCATCGGTTTGCGGCAGTTCTTCCTGAATTCGATCAAACACCCGCCCAGTTTGCAATACCACATACACAGGAAAATGATCTGAACCAATATGTGCTAAACGCTGCATATCTACCAATGCAAAATCTGTACTATGAAATACATGGTCTAATGACCAACGCAGTAAAGGATAATCGGCATGAAAGGTATTGATATAGTGCCGCCCTACGCGCGGGTCGAGCAAGCCACTGATTCTTTGAAACAAGCGCGTAGTCCGCGACCACGCCACATCGTTTAAATCACCCATTACGATACAGCTTTCATCTAAATCTTTGATTTGATCGCCTACAATCAACAATTCGGCATCTCTTAAAACTGAATCTTTGGCTTCGGTAGGACTTGGTGGTTTAGGATGCAAACAATACAACTGTACAGGCTGCCCCGAAGGCAAAATCACACTGGTATGAATGGATGGAATTTCATCGCTGAGAATAAATTTGATCTCACTGTCTTTTAATGGCAAACGGCTATACAAATGCATGCCATATAAATTATCTAAAGGTGCAGCGACCCGATAAGGATAATCGGCTTCAATCACAGACAAGGCTTTCTGCCAAGCCAAATCAGATTCTAGGGTCAACACCAAATCTGGTTTTAAGGCTTGAATATGTTCAATTAAAAGATGATATTTTTGATTTGGTGTCAGAACATTGGACACGATTAATGAAATTTGTTTTTCAGGATTTAGCTGTTCTGGACGAACTTGTTTGACCTGTTTTTTCCACAGCAAGGTGTAGGGCAAGACCATTTTTAACTGATAAGCCAAAGCTGCAATCAGCCCAATTAAAATCACTTGGCTAGACACATCCCACGTCTGCTCCCAAATCAGTAGCAAAACAAAGGCAATGATGCCCAAAACCAAGATCTGTAAACGTGGAAAATCTGCGCCCCGAATCCACCATTCATCACGCGGAATCAGTGACCAAAAACTTAACCAAATGACTAATATTGCAAGCCCTTCTACCCAAATCATCTTGCTTTACTCTTTTGTATTTTTTGTCGTTTTTACATGAAAACCAAAGTTATCAATTTTGTATGTAACACAAACAAGAGATTTCACTCAATAATACTCATGTTTTGTTCATGTAATGCTTGCAGTTGCGTCCCCTTTTGATAGACTTATATTCCTTTATTGTTTTTTAACGCACCGAGGCAAAGTGACATGAAAGTAGGTCTGGTCGGTTGGCGCGGGATGGTGGGTTCCGTCCTTATGCAACGTATGGTTGAAGAAAATGATTTTGCTCATTTTGAGCCATTCTATTTCTCTACCAGTAATGCTGGCGGTGAAGCACCAGCGTTTGGTGGTAAGACTGCCCCAGCACTTATGGATGCAACAGATATTGAAAGTCTGAAGCAAATGGATGTCATTATTACCTGTCAAGGTGGTGATTACACTTCTGCCGTTTTCCCGAAGCTTAAAGCTGAAGGTTGGAATGGTTACTGGATTGATGCTGCATCTACCCTGCGTATGGATGATGAAGCGATTATCGTACTTGATCCAGTCAACATGAATGTCATTAAAGATGGCTTGGTGAATGGCACCAAAACATTTGTGGGCGGTAACTGTACTGTTTCACTCATGTTGATGGGCTTGGGTTCATTATTCCAAAACAATTTGGTGGAATGGGCAACTTCAATGACCTATCAAGCAGCTTCTGGTGCAGGTGCGCAAAACATGCGTGAGCTGATCACAGGCATGGGCTACTTGTATAACAACACCAAAGACTTGTTGGATGACCCACGTTCACCAATTTTAGACATCGACTCTAAAATTGCCGAATTACAACGTGGCGAAGGTTTCCCATCGGCAAACTTTGGTGTGCCTTTAGCGGGTTCTCTCATTCCATATATCGACAAACAGCTTGAAAGCGGTCAGTCAAAAGAAGAATGGAAAGGTCAGGTTGAAACCAACAAGATTTTAGGCAATCAGCAGATCGTTCCAATTGATGGTCACTGTGTGCGTATTGGCGCAATGCGTTGTCACTCTCAGGCAATCACATTGAAGCTGAAAAAAGACGTTCCACTGAACGAAATTGAAGATATGATTCGTCAATCAAGCCAATGGGCAAAAGTGGTACCAAATACACGCGAAGCATCAATGACCGATCTTACCCCAGTTGCAGTTACAGGGACTTTAACAGTACCTGTTGGTCGTTTACGCAAAATGAACATGGGTAAAGAATACCTTGGTGCATTCACTGTAGGTGACCAATTACTTTGGGGCGCAGCAGAGCCATTACGTCGTATGTTACGCATCTTAATTGATTACAAAAATGCTTAAGCCTCGTCTTGAGCACTGAATCATTTTGGATTCTGTGATCAAACTCAACAAGCCAGTCAAATTTGACTGGCTTTTTTATGTAATCAACGTGTTAATATTTTACAATCGACCTACAACTCGCTACTCTATCCTTTTCGCCTTGCGATAAATGACCGAGCTAACAATTAAGATGACTGTATATAACAAATTAAAGATCGCCATTTTATCTATTTTGGCTTCACAGCAAATGTATGCAATGAATGTTGACCCGATTCAAATTCAATCAACAACTGGGGAATTGCTCTATGCCGAAATCAACTTTCGTCAATCGAATGTGAATGAAGCGATTGATGTTAGTTTAGCTACGGCCGAAGATCTGATGTCGATTGGTGCGAGCCACCGTCCACCTGGTCATCTTAACTTTTTTACACGTCGTAACAGCAACGGTACAGGGGTCATCACCATTACCTCATCTCGACCTCTAACCGAGTCTGAGTTGAATATTGTGGTCAAAATTAAAGAAGGTAATGCAACTCGCCTGCAACATATTCGTACACCATTAAAACGCAGTGCACCTGCGCCATTGGCCGTTATGCAACGCAGTAATGAACAAGCTTTAACGCCTGTCATGATTGTCAATGAGCAAGACATTGCTTTAAATTTACCCGTAAGTGCGAACTATCAGGTTGAAACGCCTAAAGCAATTGAACAACAAGCTTTTGAAGCACCGTTAACCATTAAACGTAATACACCACCTGCATTAAACCATCAAACAGTGACGGTGGTTCAAACTGCACCAAGCCGTAGCGCAGCAAGTGAAAATACGACTGTGATTGCCCCAAAAGTAGCGCCAGCACAGACAAATAACAACCCAACACCGACAGCATCTACAGCCACCACTTCAGTCACCGCACAACAATCGGCTGATCCATTGGTACAAAAATTTGCTGAACAGCAACGTACGAAGCAACTAGCACAAACTCAGCCTGCTGCTGCAACGAAAAAGCCTGCACAAATAGCGGCTACACAAGCTAAACCAAGCCCTGTAACAGCGAAGCCTACGGTCAATACTCAACATGTAGTGCAATCGAATGAATCATTATGGGCCATTGCCTCACGCATTGCGGGCGAAAACAATCGCCCTGTTGCCGAAGTGATGCAACAAATTAAAGCCAATAATGAGCATGCTTTTATTCAAGGCGATGCCAATCGTTTACGTCGTGGTGCGACCTTAAACTTACATGCACAAGCTAACTCTAAACCAGAGAAAAAAGCCGCAATTCCACAACCAGAAACGGCCAGTGCACCACAATCAGGCAAAGCCAAATATCGTTTAAATCAAGCAGAAATGAGCCTCGTGGCAGAGAATCAACAGGACTCCACCCACGGTTCTGCCAAGAAGAACACACAATCCACACAAACTTCGGGTGACTTGTCATTAAAAGTTATGACATCCCGTGAGAAAACCGTTAAATTACAGAGAAACGTAACAGAATTAGAATTGGCATTACGTCAGAAGGATCACAGAATTCAATTACTCAACGCGCGCCTTGCTGAACTGCAACAACAATTGCAAAAACAACAAGCCGCAAATAAGCCAAAACACTAAATGTTACACACAATGATTTTTTTGGGATAAGGTCAAACAGGGACCACATCCTCAAGGGGTATAAACATGCTGATTTATGTGATTCCGTTTATTTTATTACTGGTGATCGCAATTTTCTTGAAAAAGCGTGAAGCAAGTAAAGAAGCCGAACCAAGCAACAAGAAAACAGCAGCGCCAGCCAAAACCAGTGGCAAGAAAACCACAACTACCAAAAAAGTTGCCCAGAAATCGGTGGTGGTTGAAGAGGTTGTTCCAACTCCACAACACTCTACCCCTGTACCTGTTAAAATTCAGACAAATATTGAAAATCTGATTAAGGAACGCAATTTCTTTGCTGCGGAAGCACAGATCAACCAGGCCTTAAAACGTGATAATTCTTTACACGGTCTGTATTTATTCTTGCTCGACATTCATTTACAGCAAAAAGATGGGTTTGCGATTGATCAATTACTCAATCATATACGCGCTTTGGGCCTTGATGATATTTTGGTTCAAGCAGAAGCTCAAAAACAAGTATTTGATGAGCAAAACAACAAAGCAATTGATGGGATTGATTTTCAACCAACGACTCCAGCGGATTTAGAATCGGCTCCTGTTGAACAAAAATCAACTGCTGATTTTGATGCCCTCATACAATCAAAAGATGATATCTCTTCTGATAGCTCTTCTTTTGACCAGTTACAGCACGAACTAACTTCAAATAAAACAGCAGCACCTGAAGCAGCTTTAGAATTTGATACCTCATCGTTAAATTTCAGCCCTGCTGCTGCACCTGTAGAAAAAGCAGCTGAGCCTGAAGTAAAAGCAGAACCTGCTGCTTTAGACTTTAATTTTTCTGTAGATACTGCACCAGCAACAGAGAAAACTGAAACACCCGCAATTACTCCTGAGCCAAGTACAAGTGCTACAGAAGCAGCCCAACCGCTTGAGTTTTCTTTTGATTTAGAACCGAATAAAACTGAAATAGTAGCATCTGAAACACCAGCAAATGCACCTGCTACAACTGAAGCCCCAAGTTTAGACTTTGACTTTTCAACAACAGAAACCCCTGCGACTGTTGAAGCAAAAACTGAACCTGCAACACCTGATTTTAATTTCACATTTGACAATACGCCTGCTGCGGAAACCAATCTTCAACCTACAACTGAACCAGAAATCATTGCTGCACCAAGTATTGCACTTGAACCTGCTGCAACCGTTGTCAGCACAGATGTTGATCTGAATGATCCATTGGTGAAATCATTCCCAGACTTATCTCAAGTGGATGAAATTCAGTTGAACTTAGACTTAGCGAGCCAATATGTAGAGTTGGGCGCTTATGATGCTGCGAAAGCTTTACTTAGCGAACAAGGCGCAAATTATTCTGCTGAACAACGCCAACGTGCCGATCAGTTACTGAATCAAATCGCTTCTTAATTCAAATCAGATTAAGATAAAGCAGTCATTCTTGGCTGCTTTTTTTATGATGAAAAAAATTGCGTTAATCTATATGGGCGGCACTTTTGGCTGTGTCGGTGAACCACTAAGCCCAATGCCTGCGGAGCAATTTCTGCCACGCTTGGCACAGGTCTTACCCCTAAATTTAGAGATTGAATGCTTTGTTGCCCCTGTCATTAAAGACAGTAGTGCCTGCACAGCCGCAGACTGGTTACAGCTCATTCAATATATTCAAAAATTACAACACGATGATTTTCAACATTTCGTTATTTTACATGGCACCGACACCCTCAGCTATGCCAGCGCAGTCTTGGCACGTTTTTTAGCGCAAAGTACCCATGTCATTCTCACGGGTAGCCAATATCCCTTACTCAATGCACAAGGCACAGATACCCGTGAATTTAGTGATGCCTTGGACAACCTAAATTTTGCTTTACAACAGATTCATCAAGTGACTCAGGGAGTATATCTGGCCTTCCATCATCAACTGATTCATGCCGCAACGGCACTGAAACAACACACCACCGAGTTAAATGCATTTATAGGTCAGTCCGCTTTGGTTTGCACGGAGAGCAAATCGCAGAATGAGCCAGCATTCAACATTAGCTCTCAACATATTGAAAAAGCCCAGCACTTTAACTGCCTGAATTGGATGTTGCAGCCAATTGCCATTTCTGCTTTGGTCGATAATTTAAAAGCCTTACAGCAACAGCCACCACACTGCCTGATTTTACAGAGTTATGGCACAGGCAATATGGCAGTCAATGCCGAAGTGATTGCGTTAATTCAGGCCTTGCAAGCTCAACAATGTGCCGTCATTCTCACCACCCAAGTCACTTTTGGTGGCATGCAACAACGCTATGCGATCAGCCAGTGGTTACAGGACAGCAAAATTTTAATCAGTGATTGCCAAAGTCACGCAGATCTTTATGCCAAAGCCTTAAAAATGTATTTACAATACGACAGCCTTGCACAGTGGTATGCGCATTGGCAGTCTTCAGTGTGATTTGAGGTGATTATGCAGCGTTTTGCAATCGGAATTGAGTTTTGTGGCATTCGGTATCGGGGTTGGCAGACCCAGCAAGCAGGCGTACCTAGTGTGCAGGAAACCATTGAAAAAGTTCTGAGCAAAATTGCCGATGAACCCATTATTTTACATGGTGCAGGACGTACCGATGCAGGCGTGCATGCAACCAATATGGTGGCACATTTTGATACGCATGCCATTCGCCCTGAACGCGGTTGGTTAATGGGTGCCAACAGCCAACTACCCAAAGACATTGCGATTCAATGGATTAAAACGATGGATATGGACTTCCATGCCCGTTTTAAGGCTCAGGCACGGCGTTATCGCTATGTGGTGTATAACAATCCACAACGCCCTGCCTTGCTGCACAAACAAGTCACCCACGCTTATTATCCCTTAGATGTCGATAAAATGATTGCAGCTGCGCAGAAATTTGAAGGGACACATAATTTTGAAAGCTTTCGTGCTGCAGCGTGTCAGTCCAATCAGCCTGTCCGTCATGTCAGTCATTGTCGCTTAATTCGTCACGGCAATTATTTGGTATTAGATATTCAAGCCGATGGTTTTTTACATCACATGGTTCGCAATATCATGGGTTGTCTATTGGAGATTGGACAAGGTTTATATGACATTGCGCATATTGACCAAATTTTTGCAGCTCAAGACCGTAAAGCAGCAGGAATTACCGCCCCACCCGATGGCTTGTATTTTATTCAGGCACACTATCCTGAACAGTTTGATTTACCGAAAGTTCCCTTAGGGCCACATTGGTTAAATATGCCGGAATAATTTAATCCCTTCCGACCTCCCTTTTCCAAAGAGAGGAGCTCCATTTCGAGGCTTTAAAACGAAAGTCCCCCTTTGAAAAAGGGGGATTTAGGGGGATTCTGTTTAGGAAAGGTTTTAAATTTTCAAACTTAACGCTGCTTGCGCTTTCTATATTCCACTGGGGTTTCATTGGTCCAGCGTTTAAAGGCACGATAGAACGTACTTGGCTCTGAAAAACCCGTTAAGTACACAATCCGCTCCACACTTTCATTGGTATTCGATAATAATCGTTTAGCCAGACGACAGCGATAATCGGACAGAATTTGCTGAAAACTGGTATTGGCTTCACTCAATTGGGTACGCAAACGACGTGGCGTGATATTCAATTGTGCCGCCACTGTTTCTAGTGTCGTTTCTCCACTTTCTAAGGTCGAACCAATGGCACGGCGCACTTCACCAACCAAATCATAACGCGCCAGTTCCTGCAGTTTTTCCAATGCCAACTGTTCGTGTAATTGCAATAACTCAGGTTCTGCCTGCCACAGTGGATAATCCAAAATACTCGGATCAAAATACAAACGCGTTTCTTTCTGCCCCAAACTCACAGGACATTCAAAGACACGGAAATATTCATCATCAGTAGCGCCTTGACTAAAGTTAAAGTCGATATAAATGGGCTGAAAACGACCTTCAGTAATAAATTTAAAGAATCGTAAAACACCCGACATGGCGCATTCAGAAAAATGACGATTAACGATATTTTCTGACCCTGGCTGCACACCATTGGTTAAATAGCAGCGACCATCTTCCACTACCAATTTAGCATCAAAAGCATCACTAATTAGGCGTTGATAAGCCAAAGCGCGTTTTAGACCTTCACCAAAGTTTTCTGAAGAAATAAACAAATGTTCAATCACTTGCCCACGGTAAAGTGGCAAATGTTCCCCCAGATGTAAACCAATATCAGGGTCTTTACTGACTTCCTCAGCCGCAACCCAAAACGCATATTGTGCATTTAAAGGCGTTCGCTCATTGGCTTCGACCTGATTTAAGGCCACACCAGCTTTTGTTAAAATTTCTTCGGTTGGCAACCCCGCACGACGAATCGCTTGGTAGCCTAATCGCAATACAACCGATGCATCTGTTAGCTGACCCACGCAAAAACCTTCCTTGTATGTACTTCATTTATACTTAAAAAGATTGAAATTAGATTAACTGCGATTGACCGAACTGACAACCTAAACAGGCCCATTTTTACAGAAAAAGTATAAACCGATGATTCGCTTATTTTACTAACAGATGATCGGCGTATAGGATTAAGCATCTTGATTTTTGCAGATAAATTGCCTATAATTTGCGCCTTTCCAATTTGATACTCAGGTAGGCTATGGCCAATAAAGAGGAACTCATTGAGTTCGAAGGCGTTGTCACCGAAACGCTTCCTAACACTATGTTTCGTGTACGTTTAGAAAACGGTCATGAAGTGATTGCTCACATTTCTGGTAAAATGCGTAAACACTATATTCGTATTTTAACGGGTGACAGTGTGAAAGTTGAAATGACCCCTTACGACTTAACAAAGGGTCGCATCACTTACCGCGCACGCTAAGTTTTAGTGTAAGCAAAGCCACTTTCGGAGTGGCTTTTTTACGTTCACCTCAAAAATTTCTGCCTAGCCTTTCATTCTTGCTTTCCACCACTTATCGAATCACCACATTCTTTTCTTGCATTGCCTTCTACAATAAAGTTTTGAGCAAGGGAGAAAAAGCATGTTATTTCGATCCTGCGTTGCTTGTATAACAGTTCTTTTTGCGCTCAGTTTAGTGGCGTGTAGTAGTAATCCACCGCATTCCACTTTAAACCGCGATGCGTATTTACAGCAATTTATTGGTCAATCTAGCCAATATATCCTGACCCATTTGCAATTAAGCCAAATTGGCTATCAACAGCTTGGTACAGCTCAAGCTACCCCTCAATTGCTACATTACCGTATCATTCGTCCTGTACGTGTTCCGATCCCTATGGCGCAGCATCCCACTACAGGTATTGGTGCTGTTCCGTTAAATATCGGTATCCCGAGTCATGAAAGTTACGATGTTGCACTGACTTGTGATTTGTATTTTCGCCTACAGCAGGGTATTGCTACCGCAGTGTATGTTTCGGGACAACGCTGTTAAGTCTCCTAGCTAAAACACTCTGAAAGTACAAAACCAATAAAAAAACGCAGCCCGAAGACTGCGTTTAATGATTTTGAGCTGTAAGCGATAGGTTAAATCGCTTAAATTTTTAGTTGAGTGCCGTAACGACTGCTTGACCCATTTCAACAGTACCAACTTTATTCATGCCTTCAGACATAATATCGGCAGTACGTAAACCTTGATCTAATACATTGCCTACTGCATCTTCAATGGCTTTTGCTGCCGCTTCTTCGCGGAAGGTGTAACGTAACATCATTGCCACAGAAAGAATGGTTGCCAATGGGTTTGCCAAGTTTTGACCTGCGATATCTGGCGCTGAACCATGGCAAGGCTCATACATACCTTTGCCATTTTCGTCTAAAGACGCAGATGGCAACATACCAATAGAACCTGTCAACATCGCCGCTTCATCAGACAAGATGTCACCAAACAAGTTACCTGTCACCAATACGTCAAATTGTTTTGGCGCGCGTACCAATTGCATCGCTGCGTTATCGACATACATGTGCGACAAGTTGATTTCTGGGTACTGTTCTGCATGTAACTGAGTCACAGTTTGCTTCCACAATTCAGTCACTTCTAGTACATTGGCTTTATCCACCGAACATACTTTACCACCACGCAATTTCGCCATTTCAAACGCCACTTTTGCAATGCGTTTGATTTCTGACTCAGCATATACGTCGGTGTTAAAACCTTGTTTTTCACCGTTTTCTAATTCACGAATACCGCGTGGCTGACCGAAATAGATACCACCTGTCAATTCACGCACGATTAAGATATCTAAGCCCGATACGATTTCAGGCTTTAAGCTTGAAGCATCTGCCAATTGTGGATACAAAATTGCAGGACGTAAGTTAGCAAACAAATTGAGTTCTGAACGCAATTTTAACAAGCCACGCTCTGGACGGATTGAGCGTTCAATGTTGTCCCATTTTGGACCACCGACTGCACCCAATAAAATTGCGTCGGCTTTTTTTGCTTGCTCAGATGTCACTTCTGGGTATGGTTCGCCATGTACATCAATTGCAGAGCCACCCAATAAACCTTGTTCCCAAGTCAAACCCAAATTGAATTTTTCATTGACACGTGTCAGCACTTGTTCAGCAGCTTTCACAATTTCTGGACCAATGCCGTCACCAGCTAAAATCAAAATATGTTTTGACATGAGATTTTCCATTGTTCTTGACAGTCAAAGACTGTGGGATTAAATTTTTTGTTCTACAAACTCACCCAAGCCATTTAAGACATTGTAGGGTTTGCAAAAACGTCGAATAGTTGTGCTGTTTTGCACCAAATCTACACATAAAGGATCTGGCGCAGACACATTTAACAAGCTGCCTTTACTACGACTGCGGTCACGATACATTCTAAAAGTATATTTTTGCTTGGCATTAAACTTATGAATCACATGCAATTTTTCTGCACGATCTTTAGAAATGGGATAAAAGCGAATCACCAATTCATGTTGTTTAGGCGGTACAGATAAATACAAGGCATTGGATTTATTTAAGGATGATTCCTGTAAACGCACCAAACCCTCTTGAATGGCAGCACGTGTAACACGATGTTTTTCTGCATCGACAATGGTGACCGTATTTAAACGCTCAAACTCACAATTATCTGTACCCGCACAGTAAATCAGCGCATTGGATTTGCTTTGTTCAGTTTCTTTCACCTGTTTAATGCGTGCTGTATTCCACGTTTGGCATGCGCTTAGCGTAGTGATACATAATCCAATGACAGCAAGCCGACCGAAAATTTTAGTCATTATTCGCCCCTAACCTCACCTGTTAGATACAAAATATAAAAATTATTATGTGCCGATGTTAGCAAGAGTTAGGCAGCGATGCTATGACAAATTTCAGCGAATTTATGCCTGAATTTCGGCAAAAACCCACGGACGCGACTGCTTGGTTTTCTCTTCATAAGCACGAATGTCATCGGCTGCTTGTAATGTTAAGCCAATATCATCCAAACCATTCAATAAACAGTGTTTACGGAATGGATCTACTTCAAACTTAAATGCCGTACCGCTTGGTGTGCGTACTTCTTGCGCTTCCAAGTCGATGGTTAATTGATAACCTTCTGTTGCCGCACATTCTTGAAACAATTGCTCGACCTGCTCTTCAGACAAGATCACAGGCAACATGCCGTTTTTAAAGCAGTTATTGAAGAAAATGTCGGCAAAACTTGGTGCAATAACGGTACGGAAACCATATTCATTCAATGCCCAAGGTGCATGCTCACGGCTTGAACCACAACCAAAGTTGGCACGTGAAATTAAGATTGAAGCACCTTGATAACGTGGCTGATTCAACACAAACTCAGTATTAATCGGACGTTTTGAATTGTCCTGACCCGGATAACCTTCATCTAAATAACGCAATTCATCAAATAAGTTATCGCCAAAACCAGTGCGTTTGATCGATTTCAAAAACTGTTTTGGAATGATTAAGTCTGTATCGACATTGGCACGGTCTAATGGTGCAACGATACCTTGTTCAACGGTATATTTTTTCATGTTTAATTCTCACTGAATCCGTAACCTCTCCCTTGCCCTCTGCTATAGCGAGAGGGAATGCCATCTCTCTGAGAGAAGGCTGGGATGAAAGCATAACTTAGAATGAACGTACGTCTACAAAATGACCTGCGATTGCTGCCGCAGCTGCCATTGCTGGACTCACCAAATGGGTACGACCACCGTTACCTTGACGACCTTCAAAGTTACGGTTTGAAGTCGATGCACAGTGTTCACCCGGTTGCAATTTGTCTGCGTTCATTGCCAAGCACATTGAACAACCTGGTTCACGCCATTCAAAGCCTGCTTCTACAAACACTTTGTCTAAGCCTTCTTGTTCCGCTTGTTGCTTAACTAAACCAGAACCCGGAACCACCATCGCCTGTTTAATGCTTGCTGCAACTTTACGACCTTTAATCACTTCAGCGGCTGCACGAATATCTTCAATACGCGAGTTGGTGCATGAGCCAATAAATACGCGGTCTAATTGAATATCTGCCAAAGACTGACCTGCAGTTAAGCCCATATATTGATAAGCACGCGTCCAGTCATTGCGCTGTACGTCATCTTTCGCCTGTTCTAAAGTTGGTACGGCTTGTGACACTGGAATCACCATTTCAGGTGAAGTTCCCCAAGACACTTGCGGCTCAATTTCTTCACCTTGTAATACCACTACGGTGTCAAAGTGTGCACCTTCGTCTGAATGTAAAGTATTCCAGTAAGCAACTGCAGCATCCCATTGCTCGCCTTTTGGTGCATAGTTACGACCTTTCACGTATTCAATGGTTTTGTCATCCACAGCCACCATACCCACGCGCGCGCCTGCTTCAATCGCCATGTTACATACTGTCATACGGCCTTCAATCGACATATCGCGGAACACTTGACCACCGAACTCAATCGCGTGACCTGTACCGCCTGCAGTACCAATTTTACCAATGATCGCCAAAACGACATCTTTAGGTGTAACACCCTGACCTAATTTGCCATCTACACGCACTAGCATGTTTTTCATTTTCTTTTGAACCAAGCATTGGGTTGCTAATACGTGTTCAACTTCAGACGTCCCAATACCATGCGCCAAACACCCAAATGCACCGTGAGTCGCTGTATGTGAGTCACCACAAACCACGGTCATACCTGGCAAAGTTAAGCCCTGCTCAGGCCCAACCACATGCGCAATCCCCTGACGGATGTCGTTGATGTCAAACTGCACCACATTAAAGGTTTTACAGTTGTCATCTAAAGTTTGTACCTGAATACGTGAAGTATCATCTTCAATACCCGCAATACCGTCCGCACGTTCTTTCTTTGACGTTGGTACGTTATGGTCAGGCGTTGCCACGTTGGCACTTAAACGCCACGGTTTACGTCCTGCAAGTTGCAAACCTTCAAAGGCTTGTGGAGAAGTCACTTCATGCAATAAATGACGGTCGATATACAATAAAGCCGAGCCATCATCACGTTGAGTGACCAAGTGATCATCCCACAATTTGTCATACAAAGTTTTTGCAGTTGGATTTTGTGCTTGTTGGTTTTCGCCTGCCATGTCAGATCTACTCCACTGGACTGGGTAATTTTTTCATTAATTTGATTATAACCGCGAATTTGTATAAATCTAATTTATCATTTTTATTAATTTAAAAACTTTTAGGAATTTTTAGGGTCTATTGACACTTCGTCTATGTTTGCGACAATGCATATTTTTTAGCTGATATAAGGCATGAGGCAGGAAATTTAGTCATTCTAAATGACTGACTCATAACGCAATAGCAGCAAAAAATATGCTTGTCCCCTTGCGCAGCAAACAAAGCAATGCTTTGTTTTTGCTCATGTGGCTAAAACTTTCTCAGATTGCGTTATGAAACTTGGCAATAGTCTCGCTATTCCCTGCATTTCATGCCTGATCTACTCAGTTTTAGCCTACAGCGCAAGCCATTTATGAAATGTCAGCAGACCCTTTATTCTTTCAAGCAAAATAATTTTTATTGATTGATTACAACATGCCTATAAGCAAAACTGAATAGATGCTTAAAATCTTGACCTTGTAATCTTACTATTAAAATCTAATTTTCCAATTAAAATTACAAAATTATTCGCTTTTACAAATTAAATAAGAATGATTATCCTTTAGCTATCCACACAGAAAACGATCAAAGCAGCATAAGGAGTATTCACATGAGTCATATTCAAAAATTTGTCACCAACAATCAACGGATGTTCAAAAAAACTTTAAGCTACTACATCATGCACATCACCGTGGCGATGGTGGTCGGTTATATAGTCACAGGCAATATTTGGATGGCCATTACCTTAAGTTTGGTCGAACCGACAGTACAAGCTGTTGCGTATTTCATTCACGAGCGGATTTGGGAAAAGAAAGCACAAACGCAAGATTCTAAAATTATCGCTTAATGGTTTTAAAGATTCTGCTTGTGAATATTCCATTTCAGTTTGAGATCATCTTGGTTGCAGCCCACGATGATCTTTTTTTTATCTCTACTGTATCTCCACAGATCATCCCAAACGCATAGTTTCAAAATAAGTAGAATTTGTTTTGATTAATTCTAATTTTTTCTAAATAATAAGCACAGTAATAAAAAATCTTTATGGATGGTGCAAATGAATCTTGCAGCCTTTGAAGCCTTTGTAAAAGTCATGGAAACAGGTTCTATTTCTTTGGCAGCAGATCAGTTATTTATTACCCAGCCTGCGGTGACCAAACGTATTCACAGCTTAGAAGGCTATTTTGGCGTGAAGCTGTTTGAGTCGGCAGGTCGTGGGGTGCAAGCCACGCATGCAGCACATTCATTATTGCCTAAAGTCAAAAACTGGCTGAATGAACTGGGCGATATTCACCATACCCTCAGTCATGAGCAAGGACAGGTTCAAGGCAAACTGAAAATTGGCACCAGTCACCATATTGGTTTGCATCATTTACCCAATCATTTGCGTGAATATGTGCAGGAATTTCCCAACGTCACGCTAGATGTGCATTTTGTCGACTCAGAACAGGCACATGAACAAGTTTTGGCAGGCGATTTAGAACTGGCTTTTCTGACCTTACCGCCCAAATTAGATGAACGTCTGTCTTATGTCACCATTTGGAATGATCCATTGGTGTTTGTGGTTGCGCCTTTTCATCCGCTTGCACATCAGAAAAACCTGCAATTGACCGATTTACTCGCCTACCCTAGTTTGTTGCCTGCCGCGCAAACCTATACCAGTCAAATCACTTTGGCAGAGTTTGAAAAGCAAGGTGTTAAACCTAAAGTCACCATGAGCAATAATCCGCTAGAATCTATTCGGATGTTGGTGTCAATTGGTTTGGGATGGTCTGTTTTACCTAAAACTTTGGTCAATCAAGACTTACAACAGTTAGATATTGACTTAGAAATGAACCGTCAATTAGGCATGGTATGGCATCCGGGACGAACGCAATCACGCGCTGTTTTAGAATTGATTGAGATGATGAAACACTAAAAGATTAATCGTTTCTTTTGAATGAAAAACACCCTCAGACACGATTGTATTGAGGGTATTTTTTATTGGCTTAATTTAGGTGCAAGTGAGGTCTTAACGATTCACCGAATCTTCATGTAAAGATTCATTCAATTGATCTACCACAATTGCCCATGAACCATCCGATTTCATTTTTTCGACGATAAACTGACGCTGTGCTTCCGTCCAAAATTCTGCCTCGGCAATTGTTGTTTCCGCATTCAATTGATGCGTTTCAATAAATTGCTGAATCGCGGCTTCACTGGCATCCAAACCCAGTTGTTCAAATAAATGTGTCATTCTTGGGCGTACACCACTCATTTTTTCACTCCTGATCATTTTTAATTCTTGTCTTACCTTAGCATGCCTATTCTAAAAATGAATGACATAATCCAACATTGCAATAAATAAAAACAAAAATAAATCAATAAGCTAGTAAAAGCCAGAGTAGCAACACCTCAAAAAAATTCAGACTTAAATTGACCAGTCCTGCACATCCCAACCTTGCTCTTCAGCCAAAGCCTGTAAACGTGCATCAGGATTTACAGCAATGGCGTGATCTGCATATTCCAACAAGAAACGATCATTAATCGAGTCTGAATATGCCCAAGATTCTGTCACTTCACGCCCTGCAAGCCATTGCTCCAAACGCACCAACTTGCCTTGTTGATAACACGCAGTATTAATGACTTTGCCTGTATATTTACCATCGACCACTTCGGCATTGGTGGCAATAATTTCACTAATACCAAACTCACGGAAAATAGGTGCAGTAATAAAGTCAGATGTTGCTGTAATCCCCACCAATTCATGCCCTAATTCTTGATGACGCTGAATAGCTTTAAACCCTTCAGGGCGCATTTGTGGACGAATCACCTTTTGCATAAATAATTCATGCAAATCTGTGAGGTACTGATTGTCGTGCTGGGTTAAAAACTCAAATACAAATTCGTTATATGCAATTGGGTCGAGTTGCCCTGCTTTGTAGTCTTCATAAAACTTGTCGTTCATGGCGCGATGGCGAACAGGATCGACCAAGCCTTCACTTACCAAAAACTCACCCCAAGAATGATCTGAATCAGTATTTAACAAGGTGTGATCGAGATCAAATAGCGCCAATTTCATGAAAATACTCGTAAAAACTGAAATTTAAGAAAAAAATTGTAAATCTATCTCCGCTAGTCGATAGAAATTCGTTAAGATCATAGCAATTTTAACATTATTTACACTTTGCGTTTTCGAGTTGGAGAAAAGAAATCATCATCCCCGAGTGCAAAGTCATAAATTAAACAATATTTAGGTAGCCAAATGATCGACTCAGAAGGTTTCCGACCCAATGTCGGGATCATTTTGGCAAACGAGTTTGGACAAGTTCTATG
The DNA here is from genome assembly GCF_013391485.1 of Acinetobacter sp. SwsAc5. Lineage (NCBI taxonomy): Bacteria > Pseudomonadati > Pseudomonadota > Gammaproteobacteria > Moraxellales > Moraxellaceae > Acinetobacter > Acinetobacter sp. SwsAc5. Next base: position 97,581 of record NZ_JACAXD010000004.1, on the reverse strand, counting down.
GGCAAAACGCATTGGTCACAATGCATGGCAATTTCCACAAGGAGGTATCCAATATGGAGAAACCCCTGAACAGGCACTTTATCGTGAGCTGAGAGAAGAAGTTGGCTTACTGCCCGAACACGTCCAAGTTATCGCGCAAACTAAGGGTTGGCTGCGTTATCGTTTGCCACATCGGTATATACGCACGGATTCAGATCCCGTATGTATTGGTCAAAAACAGAAGTGGTTTTTATTGCAACTGACAGCGTCAGCGCATCATATTCGGCTGAATTTGTCAGACCCACCCGAATTTGATCAATGGCAATGGGTCAGTTACTGGTATCCGCTTGGTCAGGTCGTCAATTTTAAACGTGACGTCTACCGTAAAGCGATGGTGGAATTGTGCAATCAATTGCCCCTGAAAAAACCTTAAAATTTGCATGAAGATGTAGATTTTTTAGCTTATTGTTATAGGGTCATCTGTGGTGTAAAACTGACCTCAAATCATTGATTGGAATATGGAGTAGCGCGTATGTCGAACATGCAACTGGATACCCTTAGACGCATTGTACAAGAAATCAATGCGTCCACCAGTTTGCATGAATCACTCGATATTATGGTCAATCAGGTCGCAGAAGCCATGCATGTGGATGTCTGCTCTATTTACCTGCTCGATGAACGCAATCAACGCTATTTGCTCATGGCATCAAAGGGTTTAAATCCTGAGGCTGTGGGGCATGTGTCTCTACATACCAGTGAAGGTTTGGTCGGTTTAGTCGGACAACGTGAAGAAATTGTCAACCTAGACGACGCACCTAAACACGAACGCTTCATGTATTTGGCCGAAACAGGCGAGGAAATTTATAATTCTTTCCTTGGCGTGCCTGTCATGTATCGCCGTAAAGTTATGGGCGTTCTTGTGGTGCAAAACAAGGACAAACAAGACTTTTCTGAAGCCGCAGAATCCTTTTTAGTCACACTTTGTGCTCAGCTTTCAGGTGTCATTGCGCATGCGCATGCCGTGGGCAACATTGATGTGTTCCGCAAACCCAACAACCTGCCTGCCTACAAAACCTTTCAGGGCGTATCAGGTTCGGGCGGGATTGCACTGGGTCGTGCGGTAATTCTGTATCCACCTGCAGATTTGGCGGCTGTACCTGATCGTGAAGCTGAAGACATTAGTGAAGAGTTAGAATTACTAGACAACGCACTAGATGCAGTGCGTCAAGAAATTCAGGCACTAGATGACAAAATGCAGGATGCCTTAATGGCAGAAGAACGCGCTTTATTCAGTGTGTTCCTACGCATGTTGGATGAAAATGCCCTGCCTGCAGAAATTAAAGAACTGATTCGTGAAGGTAACTGGGCACAAGGTGCAGTGCGTATTGTAATTGACAATCACATTGCCCTATTTTCGCAAATGGAAGATGACTATTTACGCGAACGTGTTTCTGACCTGAAAGATTTAGGGCGTCGTATTCTCGCCTCTTTACAAGAAGCCGATGCCAGTCACCGTGAACTGACCGATGAAAGTATTTTAATTGGCGAAGAAATTTCCACAGCAGCTTTGGTAGAACTGCCTGTCGATAAAATTGCAGCAATTGTCACCACCGAAGGCGCAATGAATTCTCACATGGTCATTGTGGCACGTGCTTTGGGTATTCCAACCGTAGTTGGCGTAACTGAATTGCCCATCAACAGCCTAGACGATGTGGAAATGATTGTAGATGCGCACCAAGGTCGGGTGTTTATCAACCCGCCACGTCGCATGCGGACACGCTATAAAGAAATTCAAAAAGAAGAAGAACAGATTGCCAAAGACCTCAAGCAATATGAAACCAAAGATGCCATTACCCCTGACGGCGTAGCGGTAAAATTGTATGTCAATACAGGCTTGATGATTGACGTGGTGCGTGGCGTACAACGCGGTGCTAAAGGTGTTGGTTTATATCGTTCTGAAATTCCATTTATGCTGCGTGACCGTTTCCCGGGCGAAGAAGAACAGCGTGCTATTTACCGCCAACAGCTCAGTCACTTTGCCAACAAACCTGTGGTGATGCGTACGCTAGATATTGGCGCAGACAAGGACTTGCCGTACTTTTCGATTGAAGAAGAAAACTCAGCCTTGGGTTGGCGCGGGATTCGCTTCACGCTAGATCATCCTGAAATTTTTTCTTCGCAAATTCGTGCCATGCTCAAAGCCAGTATTGGTTTGAATAATCTGCATATTTTGCTGCCAATGATCACCAGTGTCAGCGAGGTTGAAGAAGCCTTGTATTTGCTCGATCGTGACTTGCAAGCAGTGCAGGAAGAAGAACAGGTTAAAATCACCAAACCGAAAATTGGCATTATGGTAGAAGTACCGAGTGTGCTGCTGCAAATTGATGAATTTGCCCCGTTGGTGGATTTTTTCTCGGTAGGATCAAACGATTTAACCCAGTATTTATTGGCAGTGGATCGTAACAATCCGCGTGTGGCCAACGTCTATTCACACTTTCATCCTGCAGTACTGCGCGCCTTAACCCGCTTGGTGAAAGAATGTCATAAATATGACAAGCCTGTGAGCGTTTGTGGCGAAATGGCAGGAGATCCGCTGTCTGCGGTAATTCTGATGGCAATGGGCTTTAATACCCTGTCGATGAGTTCAAGTAATATCTTGCGGGTGCGTAAAGCAATTTGTCATGTACCGATGACCGATGCGCAACATTTATTAGATCAGGCGTTAAAAATGAATAATCCGCTGATGGTGAAAAGTCTGATGGAATATTATTTTAAAACCCATGGCTTGGGCGATATGGTGAAACTAGCGACACGTATCGTATCTCCATAAAACTTAGTTTAAGCCTCAAGCAACACACCATTCACTCCAAAAACAACAAGGGCGATAATCATCGGAATATCGCCCTTGTTTGTGTTTGCTATAGCCTCGTTTGGCATTTTTCTTACGGTCTACAAAAACCTGACTTTTGTTGACCTTGTGCATGTGCTTGGCCACAAAGTTATGCTGAATAAGCTCAGGCTGTTTTTTCTTTGCCATTACGCTGTTCCTTTCGGTTGATCATGGAAATGAGCAGTGTCGCTACTCTTTTAGATGGAGATGTTGAGGGAAAATTCAAGCCAATTGCTTCTGCATAACGTGACTATTCTCTCACCAATGTTCCATATTAAATTGGGAAGCCGATCATACGCTTTTTTGTACATTTTACAAGCGATTTTCACTCAATAGTGCTAAGATAAAAAGAAGGGTAAATAAATTATTGCCGCCACTTTATCAGATTTTTCTGACGGTTATTTTTGAAGGCTATTTTAAAGAACACTCAGCGGCTTTACCCATACAATTATAGCATAAAATTCTAAAAATTTTTATTACTTTTCAAAGACTTATTGGTTATAAAACCCACTAGAAAAACTGCAATGATTGGCTAATATGAATATAGAAGATCAGTTTAACAAGACCATTAAAAACAGGAGTCAAATTCATGATTTATGAAGTTTCTGGAGATATTTTACTGAGCGAAGCACGTGCGATTGCTCACGGTGTTGCCCCTAACGATAACTTTGCAACAGGTTTGGCTTTAAGTCTGCGTGAGCACTGGCCTGCGCTATATAAAGACTTCCGCAACTATTGTCATATTTACCATCCTAAAGCGGGTGAACAATGGACTTGGGTCAATGCCGAAGGTCAACGCATCGTCAACCTGATGACTCAGGAAGCGGCTTATGACAACGGTTCAAAACCAGGTAAAGCATCGACAGAATACGTCAACCGCACTTTGAAAAACTTAAAACAGTTGATTGAAGAAGAGAAAATTGAAAGCTTGGCATTACCGCGTCTTGCAACAGGTGTAGGCGGTTTAGATTGGGAAGATGTACGTCCACTGATCTACAAACACTTGGAAGATTTGGATATTCCAATTTTCATCTACACTCTATATCAAAAAGGTGTAAAAGCTGAAGAGCCTGCGAAATAAGTTTCGCTGAAGCAATCAGCTTTGCTACAAGCGAGCGTGATTGATCACGACTCGACTGCAATATACGGTTCAATTCACCCGTTTGGTTTTACCAAGCGGGTGAATTTTTTGTGCAGAATCAAGTAGCAAGGGATGCTATGCTGAAAATGCACGCTGCAAGATGGATGCAACATCGACCTGTTTAGGTTTAAGCATACCCACCACTTGCCCATGCAATGCACTATAACGCGACTGAATAAAACCTTCTGCCACAAAACTTGGCGCATAACGCAACAACAAAACCGCTTGTGCCAAAATCACCAAACGGCTCACCAAAGCACGTGCCATAAATTGTAAATCGTTGCTGTTCGTGGTCTGCAATAACTGCTGCAAACCATCTAATTCACTGCCCAAAATAGGATGAGTAACGGCAGTGCGAGCAAAATCCTGCAATAACACCTGAATCAGCTCAGGTTCTCGCTGCATAGCGCGTAGTACATCCAGACACATGACATTGCCTGAACCTTCCCAAATGGTATTTACAGGTGCTTCTTTGAAAATACGTGCCATGATGCTGTTATCGACATAACCATTGCCACCAAAAACTTCCATCATCTCACCTGTAAGTTCCACCGCGCGTTTGCAAATCCAGAACTTTGCAGCAGGGGTCATTAAACGCTTCCATGCCAAAGACACAGCATCATCGCTTTCATAACAATGTGCCAAATGAAAACTGAGCTGTACCGCAGCTTCAGTTTCCAAAGCCAAATCTGCCAAGACTGCCTGCATTAATGGCTGATTCGCCAAAGTCTGTCCAAATGCTTGACGTTGTCGAGTATAGGCAAGGCATTGCACCAAGGCTTGACGCAGCATGGCACTACTGCCCACAGCACAGGTTAAACGAGTGTAGTTCGCCATTTCAATAATGGTGGGAATACCGCGCCCTGCTTCGCCAATCATGATGCCCCACGCCTGCTGAAATTCGACTTCAGAACTGGAGTTACTCCGATTTCCCACTTTGTCTTTTAAACGCTGTACCTGAATATTATTTTTTCTGCCATCTTCTAACCAACGCGGTACAAAGAAACAAGCCAAACCATCTTGTTCGGTATTGGCGACCACCAAATGTGCATCACACATTGGTGCAGAGAAAAACCATTTATGACCTGTGAGTAAATAGGCTTGCCCACGTCCTGTCGCTGCGACTGGAACGGCGAGCGTTTGGTTGGCCCGCACATCTGAACCACCCTGCTTTTCGGTCATACCCATGCCCAGCCAAATAGATTTCTTTTGTGAAATCGGCACATCACGCGGGTCATATTCATGCGATAACAGTTTCTCACCCATGCTTGCCCACAACTCAGGTTCACGCTGAATAAGCGGAATGCTGCCTAAAGTCATAGAATTTGGGCATAAATTACCGCACTCAACCTGTCCTGCCAAATAAAAACGACTGGCCCAATCGACCCATTTTGCCGTAGATTGCGGTTGCTTAAATGGATGTGCATGCGTGTCAAACTTACGATTCAGCGCCATCCAGTGATGCCACGCAGGATGAAACTCCACTACATCTTTACGACGTCCACGTGCATCGAAGGCATGTAAAATAGGCGTATGCCGATTGGCTAAATCGGCATAATGATAATATTCTGCCGATGCTGCAATGTGCCCCAATTCACTCAGTCGGGTCTGATCTTGACTGCCATAACGGGTTAAAATTTCTTGTAAAACCGTATCGGTTTCAAATAAGTTATAGTCTTGTAATTCATCAAACTGATTTTGAATTTGATGGGTCATCCATGTCTGCATTGTGTCACTCCTAGACAAACGCGATGCTATCATTGCATTTAGTATAGAGAAAAATATGTGCTCAGGTGTTCGGCTTTATTTATGAAAAATTCTGAGGTTCAAGTGCGCCGTAAGCCGCGCCAATCGCGGGCTAAACTGACTCAAGAGGCTTTACAGGAAAGTTTTGTTCGGCTTTTGCATGAACGCTCGGCAGCTGAAATTACCATTCGTGAAATTACTAATTTGGCAGGTGTCGGTTTAGGCACTTTTTATGAATACTTTGCCAAGAAAGAAGATTTACTGGCATTGACGATTCACCTGCAAGTCAAACAGCATGCAGAACACTTAAAAAGTTATGCCCAACAGCAACTTGAGTTATCCACAGTTGTTGAAATAAACCGCTATATTGCAACCATCATTCAGTTTCAGCTTCAGCAAATTCAGGCACAACAATGGCTTTGGGCGCAGACTTTTTTACTGGAACGACAAGTTTCACACATTGAAACTTACCAAAAAAGTTACAGCATGATGCTGCAAATGTGGCAACAGATATTCGCACCTGTCATACATAATGCCGAACTACAACTGCGCCTTGCTTTGAATCTGCACCGCATCAGCTATGGCTTTATTTCACAAAGTTTATTAATCAATCCGCATTTTCAAGATTGGGGCACCTTGTACACCGATATTTCACTAGCAATTCAACCGTTTTTAGTCTCTGTTTCAGATATTTAATGCTGCAAAAACTATTAGGGTCTGTTGACACTTCGTCTATGTTTGCGACGACGCATATTTTTTTAGCTGATATAAGGCATGAGATAGGGAATTTAGTCATTCTAAGTGACTGACACATAACGTAATAGCAGCAAAAAATATGCTTGTCCTGAAAGGCTGTGACTAAAACTTTCTCAGATTGCGTTATGAAACTTGGCAATAGTCTCGCTATTCCCTGCGTTTCATGCCTGATCTGCTCAGTTTTAGCCTACAGCGCAAGCCATTTATGAAATGTCAACAGACCCTGATTTCCACACAAACAATAATCGAATACACCAATCATAAACAATAAATTTATCTATTTGTAAAATTATAAAAATCGTTTTACATTAAAATGGTGAGATTTGAAAAGCTTTCATCTACAAAGCCCGATCTGCATGGTATTGTGGTGTTGTAGTTGATTTTTTAAACAAACAAAACGGTTCATGGCCGCTTGTTTTAGAAGCTAAATTTCTAATACAGCCCACCACATGATGATCACAATAATGGAGAACAATGATGAGCCAAGAGATAAAAAAATGCCCTGTAACGCATTTAACCACCGATGCAGGCGCACCTGTTGTAGATAACCAAAATAGTATGACTGCGGGCGCACGTGGCCCACTTCTTGCCCAAGATTTATGGCTCAATGAAAAGTTGGCAAACTTTGTACGTGAAGTAATTCCTGAGCGTCGTATGCATGCCAAAGGTTCAGGTGCGTTTGGTACGTTTACTGTCACGCACGACATCAGCCAATATACCCGTGCCAAAATTTTCTCTGAAGTTGGCAAAAAAACTGAAATGTTTGCTCGTTTCTCTACCGTTGCAGGTGAGCGTGGCGCTGCCGATGCAGAACGTGACATTCGTGGTTTTGCTTTAAAATTCTATACTGAAGAAGGCAACTGGGATTTAGTCGGTAACAACACACCAGTGTTCTTTTTCCGCGACCCACGTCAATTCCCTGACCTGAATAAAGCGGTAAAGCGTGACCCACGCACCAACCTGCGTAATGCGACCAATAACTGGGATTTCTGGACTTTGCTGCCAGAAGCACTGCACCAAGTCACCATTGTGATGTCGGATCGTGGTATTCCTGTGGGTTATCGTCACATGCATGGTTTTGGTAGCCATACTTACAGCTTTATTAATGCCAATAATGAGCGTTTTTGGGTGAAATTCCACTTCCGCACTCAACAAGGCATTCAAAATCTAACCGACGCAGAAGCAGCAGAATTGATTGGTCGTGACCGTGAAAGCAGCCAGACTGACCTGTATAACGCCATTGAGCGTGGTGATTTCCCTAAATGGACGCTGTTCGTACAAATCATGCCTGAACTTGAGGCAGAACAAGTGCCATATCACCCATTTGACCTGACTAAAGTTTGGCCTAAAGGTGACTACCCACTCATTCAAGTGGGTGAGTTTGAGCTGAATCGTAACCCAGAAAACTACTTCCAAGATGTTGAACAAGCCGCCTTTGCGCCAAGCAACCTTGTTCCAGGAATCAGCTATTCACCAGACCGCATGCTACAAGCGCGTTTAGTTAACTATGCCGATGCTGCTCGTTACCGTGTAGGCGTGAATCATTCACAAATTCCAGTGAATGCAGCACGTTGTCCCGTGCACTCAAACCGTCGTGATGGTCAAGGTCGTATGGATGGCAACTATGGCAGCTTGCCACACTACGAGCCAAACAGCTTCCACCAATGGCAAGAGCAACCACAATATCGCGAACCTGCATTGAAAATCCGTGGCGATGCAGATTTCTGGGATTACCGTGAAGACGACAGCAACTATTTCAGCCAGCCACGCGCCTTGTTCAACCTAATGAACCCTGAGCAAAAACAGGCACTGTTTGATAATACCGCACGTGCAATGGGCGATGCGCTAGACTTCATTAAGTACCGCCATATTCGTAACTGTTACGCATGTGATCCTGCTTATGGTGAAGGTGTTGCTGCTGCGTTAGGCATGACTGTTACAGATGCACAAGCTGCTCGTGCAACGGATCCTGCACTTGGTCAGCCAGGTGTACTGTAATCTTTACACTTAAAGATTCACTAAAAATATAAACTCATAAAAAAGCCCCTATTCGATAGGGGCTTTTTATTGTGTCGTTTGCAAATAACACTTTTCAGCAAGTAGAAAACTACTTTTGGCTTGTTAACGACTACACAATCAGCTTCTTACCTTCACGAATACAATAAAACGGATTCATCAATTTAGATGAACGTTTCATGGCATGATGCAAGTCTGCCTCTGGTTGCTCACGCCCTTCATCGGTCAACTCAAAAGTGCGGTAATGAATGGCCAAAGAACATTTGGAATGCAAATCTTTATGCGCCTGAGAGGCATCTTCAGGGTTCATGTGCATATAACGCATCAGATTACGTGGCTCATAAGAACCAATAGGCAAAAGTGCCACACGTGGTGCGCCCATACGGGTTTGAATTTCTTTAAAGTGTGGCGAATAACCCGTATCACCCGCAAAGAAACAATGGTCTTGCCCATGCAAAATGGAAAAACCTCCCCACAACGCCATGTTCTGATCACGTGCACCACGCCCCGAACCATGTTGTGCAGGGGTGTACACAATTTTCAACTCTTTAAACAAAGCCGACTGCCACCAATCCATTTCAATCACATGCAAGTCTGGCGGTAAATACCAGCTATTGCCCAAACCTGTATAAATAGGCATGGCAAATTGATGGTTCAACCATTTTAAGGTGGCTAAATCCATGTGGTCATAGTGGTTGTGGCTAAGCAGCACGGCATGAATGGTGGGTAAATCTTCCAATGCAATGCCCGCAGGACAGGCACGTTTAGGCCCTCTGCCCTGTTTCGGGCTCACATGCTCAGCCCAGACTGGATCAGTCAATATGTTATAGGGGCCAATTTGAATCAATACAGTGGCATGCCCTACAAACCAGACTTGCCAATCATCCAAACTGGCCTGTGGGCGTAATTGTGGAACCGCACGCGGCGTTGCAAAGAACTGTTGTGCCTCTTGTTGAGCATTGACCTTCCAGCTGTTCGATTTACGTTTTAGCAACCATTTCAGCAAATCGGTTTGGCTGCGCCCCTCAGGGTACGCCACAGGATTAAAAAACTGCGTGCCATCATAATGATTTGAAGGCAAAAACTGTAGCTTGGGTTTACGCCAAGTATGTGACCAACAGGCTTCCGTTGGCAGTTGAAAATGCTTTTGTTCCACGTTGTTCATGTAAGCCCAATAATATATAGCGCATCGGCCATGATGCTTTTAATCCTGATCTGTTCAGAAATAAACACAGCTTTGGTTCATGTGTTGACTCTATCACGCATAGTAGCGAAATCAAGCGGGCAATTTCCTTTATGTTTTTGTTGTTTTGAGAAAAAAGTCGTATCGGACAACAACTCAGCACTGCAAAATTAGCCTTTGCAGAAATACTGTTCGCGCCATTCTTTCCAGAAATACATCACAATACCCAACATCACCACAGCAATACCAATAAAGGCATTCATGCTGATGTGTTCATTGTTTAGCGTTGCACCCAGAATCAGCGCAATAATAGGCGTCATCACATTGCTTAAAGAAACCGTAGATGCAGTTAAACCGCGAATTAGCCAGAAATAGCACAGCATTGCCACAATAGATGACATGATCATGGTAAAGATAAAACCAATCATGGTTTTCACCCCAGGCATGGCGGTTGGAACATGCTGCCAAATAAAAGGAATTAATAACAATGAACCCAGTGCCGAAACCATTAATGAACCTGTGGCCTGAGACATAGGACTTAAAGGTGCATTGATTTGTTTGACCCAAAAAATTGAGCTGATATAAGACACCATGCTAATCAGCATGAGTACCACACCCCAAGGATTGACTTTGCTATCGGCAGAATCAGCAAAAACAAAACTTAGCCCTGAAATGGCAATTGCCATACCAATCCACTGTAACGCGATCAGTTTTTGTGTACGTAGAATCACATGACCGATCAAGCCTGCAATCAATGGCGAGAAACCAAAAATCAGCGCCATTAAACCTGACGTTAAATAATTTGCTGCCAAATAGATAAATAGTTGCGCACCAATTAAGTTCAGACTTCCTGCCAAATAGCTTTTCATAGAAGTGCTATCAAAAGGCAATGGGCCACGCATCAATTTGAGTAAACACAGCGCAATCACAGAAGCACCAAAGTAGCGGATTATCAGCACCCACATCGGATGGACTTCTTGCACACTCCAAACAATCGCCAATGGCGTAATGGCCCAGATCAGCACCAAGAGCACATAAATACTGGCGGTCACAACAAGCGGAGATGTATTGGCGTTCATACTTTACCCAACATGAAATCTAACTTTTTTAAGCACATAAAAAACAGACCTAAGTTGCCTCAGGTCTGTTTCATTTATTCAAGATTACTTCACCAGTTTGCGAAGGTCTTGGCTCACATCTAAATACTTGTCTGCGTCAAATGCAGCCTGTTTGCTAATCAGCTTTTTCAGGTGACGCATGTCTTTGGCAGCGTTCACGGTAATTCCACCTACAATCACGCCATCAGTCACACCAAACAGTACGAATGTGGAGTCACTGCGTTTAGTCGCATCCATCTCACCACGTACATGCCATTCTGCTGCCGACATATCACCAACGAATTGGTAGTTGATGTCGAGCTGATCAGTCCAGAACCAAGCAGGATTTGCAACAGGATGCGCCACGCCCATGACATGACGTGCAAAAATGCCTGCTTGCAAGTTGGCATTTTCCCAAGTTTCTACACGACGATGGTTACCACATTCACGAAGTTGTGAAGCAACATCGCCCGCAGCATAAATGTCTGGGTTTGAGGTTTGACAGTTTTCATTCACATGCACTGCAAAATCTGCGTCCAGACCTGCTGCTACAGCCAATTGCGCATTTGGAATAATACCAATACCGTAAATCACAGCGTCAGCACGAAGTTCTTCGCCGCCCTCAAGGGTGACAACAATTTCTTCACCATCCAACTTACAATCTGCAATTTGTGTGGACAGACGTACATCGACACCAGCCAGTTGCTGCTGCTCAAGCAAGAATTCACTTAAAATACGTGGTGATGAGCGCCCCATCACCATTGGCCCCATTTCAATGACTGTTACTTGACAGTCTTTGAAACGTGCAGAAGATGCCAACTCCAGACCAATCACACCGCCACCAATTAAAATGATACGGCGACCCGCTTGCAGTACAGGAACCAAAGCTTGTGAGTCTTCAAGGTTACGCAGCGTGTAAACGTGTTTACCCAAAGCATCAAAGTTAGGTAAACGACGTGCTGCACCACCTGTAGCAAGCAAAAGTTTGTCGTAAGCGACAACGTCACCGTTTAAGAGTTCAACAGTTTTCGCTTCGGCATTGATTTTGCTCACGCCATTGCCACGGATGGTTTCCACGCCCAATTCTGCCAATTTTTCTTCAGACAGAATTTCGATTTTGGTTTCTTCAGGACGTAAAATTACATCTTTAGACAGCGGTGGACGCTCATAAGGCAAATGTTTTTCATCACCAATGAGGATAATTTTGCCTGCATATTGGTTGCCACGCAGCTCAAGAATGGCACTCGCCCCTGCCTGACCTGCTCCCACAATTACAATTGTTTCTACGCTCATGGACTTAACCTTTTAACTCGGCAGATACGATGCCAAAGCCCGCAATCCACTCACTAATATCTTCATAGCAATGTGTGGTCATGTCATACGCACCCAGCTCATCCAATGCCGCAAAAGCAGCCATCCATGAACGAACTTCCTGACCACCACGGCCGCCATCACGACGAATTTCAGCTTCAGTCATGGCTTCCATTGCCGCAAAATCTGCATGCTTGAATTTCTCAAGTAAGGCAATATCCCACTCTGGGCTAAGTGGCACTGCGACCGATGTATCACCCGCTGCAAGTTTTTGCCCAACAGCAATAATTTTGGCTTGGCGTGCATGACGTGCTTCAGCACTTGGGTTACGTCCTGCAATTAGAAACTCTTCAACTTCAGGTGGCACTGACCCCATTTGTGGTGTTGGTGGATCGTGCGACAAACCACCTGTACCTAAAACAAGAACACGTTCATTTTCAAGATTTAAAGACTTGATGAATTGCCCCACTGCACGACCCAAAGCAATGGTACGCTTCGTGGTTGGCATTGGTGCAGCAGCACCATTGATAAATACAGGAATGGTTGGGTAACGGTCTAACTGACCATCGCATAAGAAGTGTAAAGGTTGAGTCACCCCATGATCGGCCTGCATACGATACGAGTACGCCACATCTACGCCTTCATCCAATACACGATGCACCATAGCCAAAGCTTTGTCTTCAGGCACATCAATACGGTCATTGTCTTTGCCGTAGTCCCAGTCACCCGCAGCCGTGGCGCGAATACCCACACAGAAACTTGGCATCAAATCGTAAAAGAAACCATTAAAATGGTCTGGACCAAACGTGATGATTAAGGTTGGATCGTAAGCTTTGACTTCTGCAGCAAGTTGCTCAAAGGCAGCACGAACTTTTTGTTCTTTGGATTGATCTTGCGGTGTTGCAAATTCCATTAAAGGACTGTGCGATGCACAAATGAGTTTAACGGCCATGAGAGACTCCTAAATAAGGAAGGCAGCCCAGAGAAAGGCTGCCGATTCGTCTATTGAATTTAGACTCAATTTTATTCGTCAAAGAAACCTGCGCGTGGTTGACGTAAACCACGAATACCCAGACCACATTCTGCATTGATCAGAACGCCAGTCAGTGGACGGTTATTTTGACGAGATGCTAAGAGCACATAAGAACCTGTCATATCTTCTGGCTCAGGCAAGAAATTCAGCGGCATACCGCGTGCAATTTTTTCAGGATCACGTGCATCAAGTAAGCCTAGGTTTTCCTGACCTAAAGATGCTGCGCCCTTAATATTGACATTCATCGCTGAAGGCGCAACGGCATTAACACGTACTTTAGGTGCCAACTCATAAGCCAACTCTTTCATGATGCCAACACCTGCATGTTTAGATGCAGTGTAAACAGGACCACCGCCTGAAGAATACAGCGCAGAATTGGATAAGGTTAAGATGATAGAACCTTCAGATTTCACCAACTCATCTAGTGCCGCTTTTGCACCCAAGATCAATGCCTTGGTATTAATGCCCATGATTTCATCAAAGGCTTTTTCAAGCTGCTCACCCGAAGTATTGACGATATCTGCATAATGGTCCCAGATCCCTGCATTGCCAATAAAGCAATCCAGTTTTCCAAAACGCTCCACAGTGGCCTGTACAGCACGGACATTGTCTGCATAGTTGGCAACATCACCAGCGACAGCCACAATTTGATCACCAAAACGTTCTTTTAAGGCATCTACTTTAGATTGTGAGCGCTGTAATACGCCCACATGCGCACCTTCATCAAGGAAGCGTTCTACCAAAGCCCAACCCAAACCAGAACCGCCACCTGTAATCAGTGCCACTTCGCCTTTTAGCCAACCCATGCTTATTCTCCTGCCATTTCTACGTATAACGCACCATCTTCAACCACCACAGGGAAGGTTTGAATTGGGTCAGTTGCTGGCAAGCATAAAGCTTGACCAGTTTTTAAACAGAAACGTGCAGAATGTAGTGGACATTCAACCGTGCCATCATCTTCAAGATAACCTTCAGACATAGACGCATTACCGTGTGAACAACGGTCATTCATGGCAAAGAACTCACCACCGTTATTGAATACTGCCAGTGCTTCGATACCGTTTACACCGCAGTCCACTTTTAACGCTTCGCCTTCGTCTAATTCGTCAACTTGGCAAACAAAAATCTTATTCATTAGAAGAATACACTCAGGTTGTGTGAGTTATACGTTACTTGGTCAAGCACAATCTTACGGTTGAAAATTTGGAAGCCTAAGCCACCTTCAACACGACGGATTTTGTCATTACGCTTACCACAGTAAATCGTCACGTCTTTCTCTTTTTGAGTACGGTACAGTAAGTAAGTTACGTGTACATCGTATTCACCTTCAACATCTGTTGCTTCAACAATCACGTTGCTAACCATGTGCGTTGTACGTGATGGAGGCTCTTCTGCCCACGCCATACCCGTTTCTAAACGTGCTACACGGCGCTCAAGCAAGTGTTTGTTGTCGTTGAACACCCAAGTGGTGGGTGGCTCAACTGAACGACGACGGTCACGGGTTTGCGCATTTGGTGTAGTACGCAAGGTATAAGAAATATCTTCTGCCATGAGTTCTAACCACTCACGGAATTTCCAGTCGTCCAGCAACTTTGCTTCGCGATACAAGAATTGGCTAACTTCGTGTTGAAGTTCTAAACTGATTTGACTCATTTCACTAGCTCCTTCTCGTATTCGTCAGCTGCTTTTTCAACATCTTCCCATTTTTCATGGATCAGCAAATCTGCCCAACGGCGGTACATACCACGTGCTGCAGTTTCAGAGAAAATGTAGTTGGTAATACCCGGAATACCATCTTCACGGATTTTTTCGTTACCTTTACCCATCTCAACAATCAGTTTGTTTTGACGCGCTTTGTAACCACGTAATACTTTTTGAATTTCAATCCAGTTTTCAGAGTCGTCTTGCTCTAAGAAACCTGCAGGACCGAATGCACGTGTTGCAGAACGCTCAAAAGCGTCTTTCACTTCTTGAGAGGCTTCAGCATCGGCAATACAGAATGCCCATACTTCAGTTTTGTTCGGACCACGTGGGTGCCATACGCGAAGTGTTGCTGTACCGTTCAACCAAGACAAGGTTGGGAACATCGTGTTGTGACCAGCCAAACGTAGGGCACGAACTTCACCTAAACGCTCTTTAACTTCGTCATACGTTTCACGGAAATAGTTAGCAACTTCGCCATCTACCCATACGTTTGCATCTGGTTTTTCTGTAAAGAAGAAACCTGAACCGTGACCACGTGAACCGTATTGAAGTGCGTCTTTCGCAGTTTCCCAAACAGGACGAGCAGTTTGTGCAGCACCCAATTGTTTACTGCTGTCATCATCTGGTTTTGCACCCAAAACCTGAATAGCAGATGCGTGAGAGAACAATGCGTGGTATTGGTCAGAGGCAAACTGTTCTGCAGCAAATTTCCAGTTACAGTCAATTTCCCACTTGTGTACACCACCAATAATTTCTGTACCACCCGGACGACGATCCACCACGCCATCTAAGTACCAAGCGATGTCGCCCATGTATTCTTCTAGGTCAGGAGTCGTTTCATCCCAACAACCGAATACCAAGCCTTTGTAAGACTTCACACGATTCACTTCCACCAAGCCCCATTGCTCTTTACAAGCACCTTGAGGATAAGCACGTTCTTCTAATGGAATATCTTTGAGTGAACCATCAATACCGTAAGACCAGCCGTGGTATGGGCAAGTAAATGCACGCGTATTACCACAGTCTGCGAAGCTCACACGCATAGAACGGTGACGGCACTGGTTTAAAAATGCTTTGATTGAACCGTCTTTTTGACGTGCCACAATAATTGGATCTTCCCCCATGTAGGTATTGAAGAAGTCGCCAGCTTTAGGAATTTGGCTTTCATGACACAGGAACAACCACGTACGGCCGAACACGCGTTCAAGTTCTAATTCGTAGATATCTGGATCTGTATAAATAGATGGAGTGATACGTCCATTTTGTGCATCGACCAAAGCGTCGATTTCGCGCACATCAATTTTTCCACTCATGAAAAGCTCTCCTGTGACCAACAACGGCACAAAGTAAATAGACTCAACTTTGGATGGATAATGATTTTTTAGGGACGTTTAGTGAAATATTTTTTTTGTTTTAATTAATAGATTTTATAGATTAATAAAACTTTATATTATGCGATTAAAACATTACACAATGATAAAACCCTATTTATTTCCTAAATGACACAATAATTTTCATCTGATGGTTGTTTATAGATTATACTTTTATTAATCTATAGTAAGACATATTTTGAATTAATCTTTGGAATGGCTGTATGGAATTACGTCACCTTCGCTACTTCATTACCGTGGCTGAAGAACTCAACTTCAGTAAAGCGGCGCTTAAGCTTTATACGGCTCAACCTTCGCTGAGTCAGCAAATTAAAGACTTAGAAGAAGATGTTGGCGTTAAACTGTTAAACCGTACCAAACGCAAGGTTGAACTGACCGAAGAAGGCGCTGTATTTTTGGAACAGGCTCGCCTGACCCTTGCCCAAGCCGACAAAGCCGTTGCCATGGCACGTCAGGTTTCACAAGCCAAACAGCAAATGCTACGTATTGGCTTTGTACCTGTGGCGGAAATGAAAATTTTCCCCTTTGTACTGCCTAACTTACGGGTACAAAACCCAGATTTGAAAATTGAATTGCTCAGCTTGAACAATACCGAGCAAATGAAGATGATCAAAAAAGGTGAGCTCGACATCACCTTTACCCGACACAATATTAATAGTGATGAAATTGAAAGTCAGTTTGTGCTGCGTGAGCCGCTGATTTTTATTTTGCCTAAAGATCATCCATTAGCAAAATATGAACGTATTCCTGTTAAAGCTTTAAATGGCGTAGATTTTATTATTCCTGCGGCAGAAGCATCTTATACCTTGCACCATTTGATTGTCGATTTTTCTAAACAACATAATATTGAACTGAATATTGTGCAAAAAGCAGACAATATTTTATTTAATATCAACTCTGTAGGCATGGGTTTGGGCTGCACTATTTTGCCAGGCTATGTTGCACCACTAACCATGGAAAATACTGTGATTCGCCCCTTAGATGTAGAATTACCGTATTTGGACTTATATGTGAGTTATGGCAAAAACAGTAACTCACCTGCTGTACAGAAATTTTTAGAGCTGCTCACTCGCGTGTTCTATTTGGACATAAACCGCGAATAAAACTCAAGTCTGAAATACCCAATCATAAAAGTGCTTTTTCTCCACCAAGGGAAAAAGCACTTTTTTATTGTTTCTGCATCAATACTCAGCTTTAGACTTAAGTCTAAACATATTTTTGAAAGATAATGCAAAATGAATGCTCATTGACTTCAAATATCACAGCACATTTTTATACAAAATTGCTGCCATCAAGCACCTTAAATTACAACTTAAGTCTAATAAGTAAACCTACCTGAAATACCCAGAATTACTTAGACTCATGCCATAAAACAGCGCACAATCAAGTGAGAAAAAAAGCCTTAAAAGGAATAAGAATGCTAAAAAATCCACTCACACGCATGCGATCTGGTATTCAGTCTCGCCCTTATTTCTTTATTAGTTTTGTGATTACCATTGTGCTGTATGCCATATTTCAAACTTTGAGTACATGGGCATGGTCAAGTTGCTTATTACTAAGCTGGAATATTGCCATTTCCTGCTATTTACTGCTGACCATGCTTAATCTGTGGCACAGTGATCATGCACATATTTTGCAACGCGCCCAACAGCAAGATGCCAGCAAATGGCTGATTCTATTTTTGGTATTTTTAACTTTGGTGATGTGCTTTATTGCGATCATTATTGAGGTGAATTTATTTGCACAAAGTGAATTTGTGCGCATGGGACATTTTATTTTATCTATTACCACCATCTTATGTGCTTGGTTTTTTATGCACACCATTTTCGCCATCCACTATGCCCATGACTACTATTTAGCATTACAACAGCAGCAAGAAGGTGGACTGGATTTTCCTAAAACACCCTACCCGACTTATCCAGATTTTTTATATTTTAGTTATGTGATTGGTACTTCAGCACAAACTGCAGATGTTTCAATTAGCTCACAGCCTATGCGAGTGCTGAACACACTACACATTATTTTGGCCTATAGTTTTAATACCACCATTTTAGCCATTTGCATTAATTTGGTGGCCAGTTTTATCCAACACTAAATGCCCCAAATATTACTCATAAAAAAGGATGGCATGAAGCCATCCTTTTTCACATCATGTTGCTTATTTTACGCCACGTGCAGTTAAATAATTTTTAATTACAGTGTTAAATTCTTCCGCTTTTTCAACTTGTGACCAGTGGCCGCATTGGCTGAAAATGTGCGCATCGGCATGTGGCACAACATTTAAAATGTCCCATGTGCGAGATACTGGAATCACTACATCCTGCGTACCGTGAATCAGTAAAACAGGTACTGTGATGTCTTTCATTTTGTCAAAATCGAGTGGGAACTCAAAACGGTCACGGTCACGTGCGCCAACCACATCCATTAAACGGTCTGATGCATAGTCATTTTTTGCAGAAGCAAAACGAACCTTAACCAACTCATCTGTGATCAGGTCTTTGTTCACAACGAACATAGAAAGTGTCTTTTTGATACCTTCTTCTGTAAGTACTGGGTTTGCGTGAGCTTTCAGTGCAGCAGTCTGTTTTGCACCACCTGTACCCATAGACACGATACCAAGTACGCGCTCAGGGTAGTCCAATGCCAATTGGAATGCCAACCAACCACCAAGCGAGTTACCCACCAACCATGTTTTTTCAATGCCCAATGCATCTAAAGTACGCACTGCATGATCAACCCAAGCACGAATACCATAAGCAGTGTTTGGAGCCACCACAGTCTGACCATAGCCAATGGTATCAATTGCGATACAACGTGCTTGCTCACCAATTTGTGGCAAGTTTAACCACCAGTTTGCCGCAGCAGATACACCTGTGCCTGAACCGTGTAAAAATAGAATAGGTGTACCTTCACCCACTTCGTGATAGTGCGTTAATTCGCCTTCGGCAGTTTCAATCCATTTATCTTCTAAGCCAAAGAATGGATCTGTTGTATAGTCAGGGATTTGAACAGTGCTCATATATACTCCTCGTACAGTCTTTAGCTTGCGTTTAGCTCTAAAAAATAGAATTTGACGTCAAGTGGACTCATTCAACATTACGTATTTACTGGCTTATATTACCTGTTCATGCCGCATGAACTGATACAAATTTACGATCACAACCCACAAAAAAACGATTAAACAACTCTATGAAATTTATAAATTTAATAAAATTAAAGTCATAATTTTTATAAGGTATTTAGTGCGTAAATATTAAAAAAAGAGCGACTATATAAAGTCGCTCTTTTTTACAAATTTTAAAATTTATAGGTGTAAGTGGTGGCGACACGGTACTCTTGTAAATCAGATTTGTAATCAAAATCTGCATCAATATACATTGCCTGAACACCTAAACCTTTCAATTTACCTTCTGGTACGGTGTAATTGACAATCAAGTTCAACTCTTCTGAGTCTTGGTCTTTTTTCGCAGCATACGTCGCATCTTTACCTAACATGTACATAGCTGTTGCGTTTAAGCCTTTTGCACCCAATTCAGCAAAATCATAGCCATAAGTGAAGCCCCATGATTTTTCATCAGGGTTGGTAAAGGTTGCAACACCCCAGTTCACTAAATAAGGCTGTGGCACCCAACCACCCAATGTTGGAAAGTTGGTTTCGCCAAACATTTGCTGATAGCCAACACCAAAAGTATGCGCACCATGATTCACCTTTGCACCTACCGAAAGTGCTTGGTTATCAATTTCACCATATAATTGATCACCCGATTCGGCGTTATCAAAGTAGCGTACATGACTAGTGAGTTTGGTCTTTTCAGCCAATTGGCGGTTATAACTCAAACCTACATAATGTTGTTGGTAAATATCTTGCACATCTGCATACCAATAACTTGCACCCAATTCTTTGGTGAATTGGTGATCTACTCCCGCAATCCACATACCATCAGAAGTTGGACCAAGATCAAAATGTCCTTTTGAAGCATCTGGCAAGGTTTTACCTGGTGCGAATAAAGTCAGATCACGGAACTGATTGTCATAACGGTTGTTAATTTTATCAATATAAGCAACGGATAGTTTAGTATTCTGAATATCTTTAGATTCTAACCATGCACCACTATAAGTGGTCAGCAATTGACGCGATGGATCAAAGACCAAAACTGGAGATACTGGTAACAACTCCCCCACTTTAAGCTCGGTTTCAGATACTTTCGCTTTGAGCGTTGCTCCCACTTTCCCAAAGTGATCTTTTGATTCTTTACCGTTATGTGGCAACACCCAGTCTGGGTTTTTATCGCGCCCTTTGAGTTTCACTGCATGCTGAACAAGAAGATCGGCTCCAACCTTAATTCCACCTAAATCGTGATAACCTGATTTAGCATCTAAAGTGACAGCTTGTGACCACGAACCCCAATTACCCGCAGGGTTGTCCTTAATTTGACGATCTAAATAAAAATTCTTAAATTTAAGCTGAACATTGCTGTCGTCAATAAAATCTGCCTGAGTGGCAGATGTCCCTAAAGTTGCTGTCGCAGCAAAAAGTGCTATCCATAAATTATGACGATGCATGAGTTTTTCCTATTCATCCAATAAGCGAATTAGCGCATCATGCAAAACTCTGTAATTGAAAAAAATCCGACCACAGTATTAAGCTTTTCTACAAATTCAGCACTTTCTGTATCGAGCAGCTTTTTTCCAAGTTTTTTAATTCTTTTTAACGATAAAAAATTAAGCTCAAAATCCTCACTAAATGAATTTTTATTTGAATTCACTGCTTAATTTAGGTGAAAAACGCTGTTATTTTTTGCATCATGTGAAGGATTAATCTTTTTTAACTTTAAACCCATGTGTTAGCGTTATTTTCTATAAACCTAACTTATAAGAAAAACATTTTAATTAGCACAAAATTCAGCACGTTTTACATCTTTCACAGCATAAAAAAAGCACCCCAAACGCATTTGGAGTGCTTAATTCAAGCCTGCTTTATATTAAAAACTTAGGCTTGCATTTCACGTGCTTTAGACATAGTCAATGCCAAGTCTTCAATCATATCTTCCTGACCGCCCACCGTACCGCGACGACCAAGCTCAAGTAGAATTTCACGCGCAGATACTCCATATTTTGCTTCGGCACGTTTTGCGAACAATAGGAACGATGAGTAAACACCTGCATAACCTAAAGTTGCTGCATCACGGTCTGCACGAATTTGATGCGTCATCATTGGAATGATCAAGTCTTCAGCAATATCCTGCACTTTAAACAAGTCCACACCTGTTTCCATTTGCATACGGTTTGCGACCGCTACAAACAATTCAAGTGGTGTATTACCTGCGCCTGCACCTAAACCAGCCGAAGCCAAGTCAACACGGGTTGCACCTGCGGTCACAGCCGATACAGAGTTCGCAACGCCCATGCCCAAGTTATGGTGACCATGGAAACCAATTTCGATGTCTGAGCCGAGGTTGGCACGTAAAATACCTACGCGATCAGTCACATCTTGAGGCAACATATAGCCTGCAGAATCTGTTACATAGATACAGTTTGCACCGTAAGACACCATTTTTTGTGCTTCTTCGAGCAATTTTTCAGGAGAAGCCATGTGCGCCATCATCAAGAAGCCCACAGTATCCATACCCAGTTTACGTGCTGCAGTAATGTGCTGTTCAGAAACGTCTGCTTCAGTCGAATGTGTCGCCACACGAATGGTTGCCACACCTACATCATGCGCCATTTTCAGATGATCAACTGTTCCAATACCTGGCAATAACAGTGCAGAAACTTTTGCCTGTTTCAGGTTTGGAATCACTGCTTTCAGATATTCTTCATCAGTAGCTGCTGCAAAACCATAGTTCACAGAGTTACCACCTAAGCCATCACCGTGTGTGACTTCAATTAAAGGAACACCTGCATCATCCAACGCAGTGGCAATTGCAACCATTTGCTCTGGTGTGGTTTGATGGCGCATTGGGTGCATACCATCACGTAAAGTCATATCATTAATAATAATCTTAGACATTTTGGTATTCCTTAAGCTTCAGCAGTTTTGAAAACGTGTTCTGCAAACATTTCTGCAGTACGTGCAGCCGCTGCAGTCATAATGTCTAGGTTACCTGCGTATTTAGGCAAGTAATCACCCAAACCTTCAACTTCCAAGAAAATTGAAACACGGTTGCCATCAAAAACAGGGCCGTTTACAAGTTTGTAACCCGGTACATATTTTTGCACTTCTTTAATCATGGCATGCACAGATTCTGTAATTGCTGCCTGATCTGGCTCACCTTCCACCAAGCAGTGAACGGTATCACGCATCATTAATGGTGGCTCAGCTGGGTTAATGATGATGATGGCTTTACCTTGTTTTGCACCGCCAACTTCTTCAATCGCGCCTGCAGTTGTACGGGTAAATTCATCAATGTTTTTACGTGTACCCGGCCCCACAGATTTAGTCGATACCGTTGCAATAATTTCACCGTATTCCACAGGTTGAACACGAGAAACTGCAGCCACCATAGGAATTGTTGCCTGACCACCACAAGTCACCATGTTGACGTTTGGCACTTCGCCCGCTTGTAGCAACGCTTCAAGGTTCACTGGTGGTACGCAGAATGGGCCAATTGCTGCAGGCGTTAAGTCAATCATCAACACGCCAAGCTCATTCAGTTTGCGGCTATTTTCTGCATGCACATAAGCAGAAGTTGCATCAAAAGCAATTTTAATGTCATCTTCAAGTACGTGAGGAAGAAGACCATCTACACCGTCACTTGTGGTTTTTAAACCCATTTTTGCCGCACGAGCTAGACCTTCAGAGGTTGGGTCAATTCCCACCATCCACACAGGCTCTAACCATTCACTGCGTTGTAATTTATAAAGCAAATCTGTACCAATATTACCTGGACCAATCATTGCACATTTAATCTTTTTCATGCATGTACTCTCTTAGAATCTCGATTTATTCCGCAGCAAACGCAGCTGTCACTGAACCAAAGCCTTCAATTTCGACTTTAAATTCTTCACCTGGCTGTGCAACAACCATAGGACCTAAAGCACCAGTTAAGATGATGTCGCCTTTTAACAATGGACGACCACGGCGCACCATTTCATCGGCTAACCACACGGCAGCGTTTAATGGATTTGCTAAACAAGCTTTACCCACGCCTTGAGAAACTACTTCTTCACCACGGGTCATCACCATTTTGCAGTTCACCAAATCCAGATTTTCTAGCTTGACTGGTTTTGAACCTAGAACGAATGCAGCAGAAGATGCGTTATCGGCCACGGTATCAATCAAACTAATTTTCCAGTTTTCAATACGGCTATCGACCACTTCAATGGCAGGCAAGGCATATTCAGTCGCGCTGATAATATCCGCATACGTGTGTTTTTCTTTGGTTAGATCTTGGTTAATCACCAATGCAATTTCTGCTTCTACTTTTGGCTGAATCAGCAAACCTGCAGGAATCGCTTCACCATCACCATAAGCCATATCGGCAAACAACATGCCAAAGTCAGGCTGATCTACACCCAGTTGTGCTTGAACCACTTTAGAGGTCAAACCAATTTTACGCCCCACCAAACGACGACCTTCTTTTAAGGCACGTTCGGTATTCACTTCTTGAACGGCATAGGCAATATCTACGTCAGCACTTTCACCACCAAGTTCTGGGCGGATTGGCGCAATCGCAGTTTGAGAGAGTTCGGCAGTACGTAATGCTTGCGCAACTGATTCAACAACAGCAGAATTCGACATCAATGTTTCCTTAAACTGCAAAAATTGGGCATATACCCCGAGATGTTGGAAAGGTAATAATAGAAAATAGGGATGATGACCCCGATCTTGTCCATTCTCAGGACAAGCTATCCAGCTCAGAGGTATGTAAACTGATTAAGAATCGGAAAAATGGCGGGTTTATGCCAATACTTATTTTCTTTTTTTCAATAGCTATTAGCTATTAATCTATTTTTATAAAAAGCAAGCAAAACAGTTGTCTGTAGGCTATGACATTATTTTCCGAGTCATTGACTCGGCAATTCGCAGCAATCTTAAAATGTCTTAATCCTAACTTTAGACTAAAAGCTAAGCCTTTTTATGACGCTCCCAAAAGTACATAAAAAAAGAGCAACCTGAAATTTTTCAAGTTACTCTAATTTCAAATTCATCT
The DNA here is from genome assembly GCF_013391485.1 of Acinetobacter sp. SwsAc5. NCBI lineage: Bacteria > Pseudomonadati > Pseudomonadota > Gammaproteobacteria > Moraxellales > Moraxellaceae > Acinetobacter > Acinetobacter sp. SwsAc5. The sequence goes on along the minus strand of NZ_JACAXD010000004.1, from coordinate 73,181 downwards.
AAATTGTTTTACTGGGTTTAACTCGCCTGACGTAAACGATATTGCTGCACTAAAAAATCATGCAAACTCGGCACATCATCTGCAATGGTTAAAGGCTGATAACGCTGCAACACCTCTACACTATGCACGCCATAACTCACGCCTACACGCGGCATGGCAATGTTTTGTGCCATTTCCAAATCGTAAGAAGTATCACCCACCATAATCGCTTGCTCGACCTGCACATCGGTACTGCTCAAAATTTCCTGCAACATTAAAGGATCAGGTTTAGATTTGGTTTCACTTGCAGCACGTGTCGCCACAAACAAATCCTGACTTTTGGTTTGCGCCAACACTCGGTCTAAACCTTTACGGCTTTTGCCTGTTGCCACTGCCAATTTCAGTCCCAAACCTGACAACTCATCGAGCATATCTGCCACACCCTCAAACCAAGCATCGGTTTTTGAGTGTTCGACATAGTGTTCTGAATAGCACTGCAAAATCGCTTGATGCAGCTCTGGCACTTCAGGAAATAAACGCTGTGCCACTTCAGGCAAACCCAAACCAATAATACTTTTAGCCGCAGCATCGGTCAGGGGTTGCTGAAATTGTTGTGCTGCGAACTGCAAACTCGCCACAATTTGACCGACGGAATTAAATAAGGTGCCATCCCAATCAAAAATGATGAGTTCTACAGGTTTATTCATATTAGGTTCCTAAATTTGATTCGGCTTTTAAATTCCCTCGCTTTACCTTAACTCAAAAGGATAAACGACCAAGAATCAGCACATATATCACAACAAATATTCGATACGCGAAGGGCGACATGGATGTCGCCGTTTCGCTGTGGCACAGAGATGTTCCATCAGCGAAACAAAAGTTTTTTGTTACTTTTCATCTTTGAAAAGTAAGGCATAGCCTATACACCAAAAATTTAAATTAAAAACTATAAAATGTGGCTGTGAATTACCCCTAAAAACCTCATCTCCTTGTTGCGAAACAATGTTCCTCATCTTTAAAAAGAAGCAAGCTGCTATCGCACAACAGAGAGTTACAAAAATTAAAACTCAGGTGGCGCCGTCGGCTTATCCGCCTTTTGCGCTCTCAACTGCGCCACCAAACTCTGCATATCTTCAGGTAAAGGCGCTTCAATCACAGGATAGCCTGGAATTTCCAAACGCATGGCATGTAAGCACAAACGACGTGGCGCAGGACCCCGATATTCAGTTTGATGACCATATTTATCATCACCTACTAGCGGATGCCCAATACTTAAACCATGCACACGAATTTGATGGGTACGTCCAGACAATGGCGAAGCATATACCAAGCTTGCATGCATAAAACGCTCTGCCACATTCCACTGGGTTTTAGATTCTTTACCTTCTTTAGACACACGTACACGACGTTCGCCATTCGCCAATTCATAACGATGTAACGGCGCATCAATCAATTGTTGATCCAAACTCACCTGCCCTTTGACAATGGCAGCATAAGTTTTTTGGATTTTATGTTCGCGCAATAAATCTTGCAGGGTTTTTAAGGTACTGCGTTTTTTGGAAATCATCACCAAGCCTGAAGTATCACGGTCAATACGGTGAATCAATTCCAAATATTTTTTACCTGTCGCAGCACGTAAGCCTTCAATCAACCCGTAGGCAACGCCACTGCCGCCATGGACTGCAATGCCCGAAGGTTTATTCACCACCATCAAGCCTTCATCTTCATAAATCACACGGCTCAATAAACCCTGTGCCACCTTGTCTGAAATTGGAGCAGCACTGTCGTCTTTTTGTTCATAGCGAATCGGCGCCACACGAATTTGATCGCCAATATTCAGTTTGGTTTCTGCTTTAATGCGCTTTTTATTGACCCGCACCTGCCCTTCACGAATCAAACGATAGATGCGACTTTTAGGCACCCCTTTTAAACGACTAAACAAAAAATTATCGATGCGTTGACCCGCTTGATGCTCATCCACTTCAAACCAAGTGACACTTTGCCATTGTTGGGTAGAATTCATACAGTTAAGAGACCTAATAAAATACTAAAATTGATTAAAAACTGATCATTTAGGCTATGCTTTACACAAGAAACATAAGCTTAGCCCATAGGCAGATGATGCAAGGTTTGATATAGTCAGCGCACGGAAACCATCGTCAGTGGGTTCACGTTGAATCTTTTCAGGTTTTTCTGAAATAGAGCAATCAACCAACATCCCACTACATACGAGCAGGTCCCAAAAGAATTATGCCGACGCCGAAGGCTTATTATATCGGCAAAAAAGCAAACTGTTGCGTTTAATTGTACCTCAGGTACATAAATCAGTTTGCCTGAAAAAATATGTCGCCAACTCTAGTTGGTTTTTAAACGTAAACTGATACACATCAGATTAGTCGCACCCTGAAAACCACTTCAGGCTAAAGCGTTTGATGTATTGGATCTGCACAATTTGTAAAGATACGACGATAATTCCGTATCAAGACACTCTATCTATGAAAGAAGAGATGATCTTCGAGCAATGTGACAGTGAAAGTTACACACATCCAATACACCGCTCGTCCGCCAGTGAAGCGATCAGGTGACTTTATCCGTTTAAAGGTTAAAGCCGTATTGCCATCATCAATACGTGAATCATACACCGCAGCCCCACACAAAAAGGCCGGTAAAAAAAACTCAGACCACAATTGGTTTTTTTGAGATCTGAGCAGTTGATCCGTGATGCTTGATGTTCGCTACGTGTCTAGCGATTTTTTGCTGTGTATCACTATTAGGTGTTACACCCATGAAACGTATGTTGATTAATGCAACACATGCCGAAGAAATTCGCGTTGCACTTGTCACTGGTCAGCGTCTTTACGATTTCGATTTAGAAAATCGTACCCGTGAACAAAAAAAATCGAATATCTACAAAGGTCATGTGACCCGTGTAGAACCTTCTTTAGAAGCCGTATTTGTTGAATACGGTGCAGGTCGCCAAGGCTTCCTGTCGATGCGTGAAATCGCAAACTCTTATTACAAAGCCGACCCTCGCCAAACTTCTAATATTCGTGAACTGATCACTGAAGGCACTGAGCTTTTGGTACAGGTAGAAAAAGAAGAACGTGGCAACAAAGGTGCTGCGCTCTCTACCTTCATTTCTTTGGCTGGTCGTTATTTAGTGCTTATGCCAAATAACCCGAAAGGTGGCGGTATCAGTCGTCAAATTTCAGGTTCTGTGCGTGAAGAACTCAAAGAAATGTTGGCATCTTTAAACGTGCCACGCGGCATGAGCGTGATTGTACGTACTGCGGGCATTGGTCGTTCACAAGAAGAATTACAGCTTGATTTACAACACTTGCTTGACCTTTGGGCGCAAATTCAAAACACCGCAAGCTCTGGCCCATCGCCAATGTTGGTACACCAAGAAGCAGGTGTGGTGACACGTGCGATTCGTGACTACTTACGTGATGATGTTGCCGAAATTTTAATTGACTCAGAACAAGCTTATAACGAAGCCTATAACTTCGTAAAAGCCGTGATGCCACGTCAGTTAGACAAGCTAAAAACCTATACTTTAAATGAGCCGCTATTCGCGCATTTTGGTATCGAAAGCCAAATTCAAACAGCTTATGAGCGTGAAGTTAAATTGCCTTCAGGCGGCTCAATTGTCATTGACCAAACTGAAGCATTAGTTTCAATTGACATCAACTCGGCTAAGTCTACCCGTGGTCAAGATGTTGAAGATACTGCGCTTAATACCAACCTTGAAGCTGCCGAAGAAATTGCGCGTCAATTGCGTTTACGCGACATCGGTGGTTTGGTGGTCATCGACTTTATCGACATGACCAAAGACCGCAACCAACGTATGGTTGAAGCCAAACTTCGTGAAGCAACACAAAGTGACCGCGCACGTATTCAATTTGGTCAATTATCACGTTTTGGTTTAATGGAAATGAGCCGTCAGCGCTTACGTCCATCACTTGAAGAAGCGACTGGTTACGTTTGCCCACGCTGTCACGGTACAGGCATGGTACGTGACCTACGCTCTCTTTCACTTTCAATTATGCGTAAAGTGGAAGAAATTGCCCTGCGTGAACGTCATGGTGAAGTTCAAGTCGAAGTACCTGTTGAAATTGCAGCATTCTTACTGAATGAAAAACGTCACAGTCTGGTTTACCTTGAGCAAACTTCAAATGTGCGTGTGACTGTATTACCTCACCCACACTTAGAAACCCCGCATTACGAAATTTCGTATAATCCTGAAGGCTTTGCACCAACCAGCTATGAACGTACTGAAGCAACTCGTTCAAGCGAAAAAGAGTTGGGTTATGAATCTTCTGAATGGCATTTAGAAGAAGCCGATCAATCGCACAGCCACGCTGCTGCACCTGCGGCAGAAAAAACTTCTGCAAGAAAACCACAAGCAGCACAGCAAAATAAAGCATCTGCACAACAGCAGCTTGCACCTGCGGCAGCCACAACAGCTGCAAGCCCATGTGCATGGTTAGAAAACCTGTTTGTTCAAAAGCAAGCCAGCACTATTGATCAAGCACGTAGTGCCAACAATGCTGCAGCAGCCATTGAGCAAATGGTAAATAGCGGTGCTGTGAGCCGTGGTCAGTTTGGTCAAATTGCAACTGCGTCTACTGCCCCTGCTGCAAGCAGTCAAAATGTGTACCTTGCACCATCAACAGTGGCACAAAAAACTGAACGTGACTCTGCAGATAAATCTGCTGAACGTGAAGACAAACCTGCTCCGCGTCACAACAACAAAAAGCCGCGTCACAGCAACAACAATAACAAGCACAAAGAGCAACGTGAGCCGCAAACTCAGCACGATAATCAACAACATCAAGTGCATGAAGAAGTGGTTCAAATGTCGCGTCAGGAGCAACGTCAAGAAGCGCGTGAAAACAAACGCAACTCTCGTCGTCAGCACAACAATGACCAAGCACCGCAGCAGCAAGAAGCTCAAAACAACAATGAGCAGCAGCAAAATGCCGTACCACGTCGTGACCGTCGTAACCAACCTCGTCCAGAACGCCCAAATCGTCACCGCGACCCAAGCGTATTGAATGAGCAAGCACCTACCGCAGTGACTTCTAATCAGCCGAAAGTGGAGTTAATTGACGCACCGCGTCAAGAGTTCAACACGACGGCTTTGGTGGTGAATGTCGATCAGGCTCAAACTGAAATTGTGGCATTGAATGCTGCGCCATTAGCGGCTGAACCAGTCACAGCAGTAGAAGCAACTGTGCCTGAAACGGTTGCTGAACCAACTCAAGCTGTTGCTGCGGTAGAAGCTGCAGCCGTTGTTGCAGAAGAAACAGCTGCACCTGCGGAAGTACAAGCACAACCGACTGCGCCTGCAAAACGTGCCAGCAATGACCCGCGTCAGCGTCGTCGTCAGCAACGTGAAGCTCAAGCGCAGCAAGTAACTGCACCAAAGTTAACACCTTCACAGGTGCCAACTTTAGCGCAATACAGCATTGGTAGTCTGATTCGCCACGTCTATGGTGAAGATTGCTCAGTCCTGATTGAACAGTTTGGTTTAATTCCAACGTTCAATCGTGCTTTGCAGAAGTTCACTGACGAGTATGCTGCAAGCCTTGTTAGCACTGCGCCTGTGGCAGAGAAAAAACCTGTCACTCGCGATGTGGAAGTTGCCAAAGCTGCTCCTGAAGCTGAGCCTGCACCTGTGTTAGACCTAACACCACCAAAACCAGTGTCAGATAAGCGTGTTGCCAACGATCCGCGTGAGCGTCGTCGTTTAGCCAAACAAGCTGCTGAGCAAGCATTGGAACAAGCCAAGCAAGCACAGGCAGTAGAAAAAGCTGAAGCGGAAAGCACACCTGCAGCAGAGCCAACGACTGACGTTGTGGCAACTACCGACGCATCTGTAGAAGCAAACTCTACTGCAGAAACGTCTGTAGCGCTAAGCACTGAAGTCGAAGCAACTACAGAAGTAAACCCTGAAGCAGTGGCTACAACTGAAGCTACTCAGCCTGAGTTGAACGCGCAAGACGACCTTGCACAAGCTGTCACTGAAACTGCAGCAGCGCAAGAAGAAACTGCCGTTGAAGTGGTCGCACCTGTACAAGCGGAATTGGCTGTAGACGACCAAGTCGAAACTGCTGAATCTGAACAGGACAAAGCAGAGAAAGAGAAAACTGCGCGTCCGCGTCGTCCACGTGGCCGTCCACCTAAAAAAGTAACTCCGCCAACTGAGTCGTAATTCGCACTTTTGCAGCGGAATAAAAAAATCCAGTCATTTTAATGGCTGGATTTTTTTTGCTACTTTAGAGCCAACGCGGTGCTGACTTAAATTTAAGCGAGCTAATTTGAACTTAGGTGTTTTTGATTTTTAACAGCTTTTCTAAAAACACCTAACAAAGCTGAAAAATTAGGTTGATTGCACTAGGACTTAGGGATTACAAAACAACAAGACGTGATGCTGTGCAGATGCAACGGATGATGACAAAAACAGGATTCTTATGAACCAGATGACAAAAAGCGATTTAATTGGCTTAACGGATGTTGCGGCAAAAATTCCGCAGTTTATGACTAAAGTGCCTCACCTGATCACAGGGTTAAAGCAAGCCTATTTACGCACACCCAACACGCCTGCAGGCTTAGGTCTAGCATTTGAAAAAGCCGTGCATCGTAACCCGCATGGCTGTGCACTAGTGTTTGAAGATCAGCAGTACAGCTATTTACAGCTCAATGCTTGGGCCAACCAAATTGCCCATTACTATTTAAGCATAGGTGCACATAAAGGTGATGTCATTGCGGTGATGTTGGAAAATCGCCCTGAATTAATTGCCAGTGTCATTGGCTTAGCAAAAATTGGCGTTACCGTGGCTTTGGTCAATACCGCACAAGTTGCCAAAGTTTTGGCGCACAGCATCAATTTAGTCAAACCAATTGCCGTGATTGTGGGGGAAGAATGTCGTCAAGCCGTTGCCGATATTCGCCAAGAACTTGAGCTTACAGAAAATCGACTGTATTGGTTTGCAGATCAAAATACCCGTACCGATGCTGGCACTGCCCCTGAAGGTTTTCAAAATTTAGCGCAATGCATTGCATCATTCCCAAGCTTTAACCCTGCCACCACACAGTCAGTACAGGGCAAAGATGGGCTGTTTTATATCTATACCTCAGGTACAACAGGCTTACCTAAAGCGGTGATTTTCACCAATAGCCGTTGGACGTTGGCTTATGGTACCTATGGTCATGTCTTGGGTTTAAATCAGGATGATGTGATGTACTGCACTCTGCCGCTGTACCATGCCACAGGTATTGTGGTGTGCTGGTGTGGCGTAATTGCAGGCAGTGCCACCTTTGCCATCCGTAGAAAATACTCCACTTCATGCTTCTGGCAAGATGTACACAAATTCAATGCCTCTGCGATTGGCTATGTGGGCGAATTGTGCCGTTATTTAATGGATGCGCCTGCTTCTGATTTAGAGCGTGGGCATCGTGTGACCAAAATGATTGGCAATGGCATGCGTCCTAATATTTGGAGCAAATTCAAAACACGCTTTGGTGTTCAGGAAATTCTGGAACTGTATGCGTCTAGCGAAGGCAACGTCGGCTTTAGCAATGTGTTTAACTTTGACAACACGGTTGGTTTTTCACCGACACCTTATGCGGTCATTCAGTTTGATAAAGAAAAAAATGAACCCGTACGCGATGCCAAAGGCAAATGCATGAAAGTCAAAAAAGGCGAAGTCGGCTTATTGATTGGAAAAATCACCCGTCGCTCACCGTTTGATGGCTACACCGACCCTGAAAAAAACAAGGCGGTGATGATGCAAAACGTGTTTAAACAAGGCGATGCCTATTTTAACACGGGCGATTTAGTCCGCGACATTGGCTTCCGTCACGCCCAGTTTGTTGATCGTTTAGGTGATACCTTCCGCTGGAAAGGTGAGAACGTATCCACCACAGAAGTAGAAAACATTGTCAGTGACTATGAAAAAATTGCTGAAGCTGTCGTGTATGGCGTTGAAATCCCACATACCAATGGTCGTGCAGGTATGGCTGCGATTACCTTAAACGAAGGCTGCCAGTTAGATGAACAAGACTTGCGTCAAATGCTGGTGGAGTTTAAAAAAGCAATGCCCGCTTATGCAGTACCCGTTTTTTTACGCATTCAAAAGCAAATGCAAACCACAGGTACATTTAAATATCAGAAGAACACCCTGAAAACTCAAGGTTTTGATTTAAAACAGTGTGATGAAAAAATTCTGGTGTTATTGCCAAACCAATCTGCTTATTGCGAGCTGACCCAAGAAATTTACGACAATATTCAACAGTATCAATATCGCTTCTAAGCCACTATGTTGCCTATTTTTTGATTAGATACGACAAATTTGTTGCATTTATAATCAAACATAGGCAACTTTTTTATTTTTTACTTGCGCTCGCTTCATATCTTGCTACAATACGCTCCATCAAACGAAGTGGTGCTTAAAACCCTCTGGTTTTTCTTGCACTTCACAATCAAGCCTGCTTGATTGCTGGTTCAGGGTCGTTAGCTCAGTCGGTAGAGCAGCGGACTTTTAATCCGTTGGTCCCGCGTTCGAATCGCGGACGACCCACCATTTCCTTGATCAACCTTAGATGGGTCGTTAGCTCAGTCGGTAGAGCAGCGGACTTTTAATCCGTTGGTCCCGCGTTCGAATCGCGGACGACCCACCATCTTCTTCAAGGTTGATACTTTAAAAATGATCATCGTCATTTTTACTCCTCTGGGTCGTTAGCTCAGTCGGTAGAGCAGCGGACTTTTAATCCGTTGGTCCCGCGTTCGAATCGCGGACGACCCACCATTCCTTCTAAAAAATCTTTAAATTACCAGTCATCACAGCACTGTTCTGTGGATCGTGCAGTTTCGTAATTTACTATAGAATTCCCGTATTCTGCCCTGTTTGACTAACACTTTTATCCACTACACCTTGCTCAATTCAGTTGTAGACGATGTGCCATCATTGATAAATCATACTTTACACATCCCAAATAAAAACTTGATGTAAAAAAACAAAAGCCCAAAAGTTTTTCACGAATGGGCTAAGAATTGAATGAGCGAATAATTAACTTGCTCTGATTAAATGATAGTTTTGCGAAGGTAAGGGATTGCTTTTAAAGTATTCACGATTATTTTCTGTTGCAATCGCAATTTTGTTTTTATCCATAATTAAATTATGGTCTTGATCAACATTATAGTAAAAGTTCACCCCAGAGGCGCGTGCCACCACAATTTGATGCGCGTCTTCATCATAGAACCATAAATCTTTGCGGTATTTTTTTTTATTGTCGTAACTGATTTGCCCCGCATTGACAAAAATACGATGCGCTGTCCCATCAGGCAATAAGGTCAGAATATAATCGACTTTTCCGCTTTCGCACATAACAAACTTATCTTCACAGCTAATCTGAATAGTATAGCGTCCCACATAAGTCAGATGATTTTCGGGAATATGATGTTCTGTTGCAGCCGTTTGCATGGGTGCGGTTGCCTGCCCTGCTACTTCAGTCAGTCTTTTGGTTTCTACCTGTTCTGTATATTTTTGCACTGCAGCTTGCTCAAGTTGTGAATCATCGCATCCAAGCAATGCCACTGCACTCCATATAGAAACTGCGCAAATATTTAATTTAGCCGACACACTATCCCTCATATAGAGTGACCAGACCGAGTATTCAGTCCTATTCAAACCACCGAATAGACAGCTCAATGTAAGCCATGCTTTTCCTCAATCCTTTGTGGTCAAGCGCTTACTCTGCCCATTGCTTCTTTACGATATTTTAGGTAGATGCTGGTTTAAGCAACACCAAAAGTTACATAACTTTACTAATTGCTTTGCCACCGCCCTTTAAAAAACCCAAGTGCATCACCATTTTTATTCTATAGACAGATGATGTGCTGTAAACCTAAACCTCAGCCTGTATTTATTTTGAATTTTAGATCTCTCAAGGAGAATTAGATGGCCAATGTTGGTTTATATCGCTCAAACCGCTCAAATATGATTGCTGGGGTTATGGGTGGTATTGCTGAACGTTTTGGTTGGAACGCAAATTTACTGCGCTTAATTTTTGTGATTGTTTCCGTGATGAGTGCTGCCTTTCCAGGCATTTTGGTGTATTTGGTGTTGTGGTTGGTGATCCCTAAACAAAACCAGTCGAATACAGCAAACTATACTCAGGGCTACACAAGACCTGTGCGCACAGTCAATCCCGATCAAGACCGATAAACGGTATTGAAATTTGAAAGACTGACCATATTTAAAGATTCATAGGCTTGAATCGTTTACCGATTCACTCGTAGACACCACCCTATTCACACAACTTTCTTCTTTTTCGCTACGATTGCTCCCCCAAGCATCGTAGCTTTTTTTTGCCTTTCAACCTGCACCATATTTCAGAGTGTCATAACAGTTCAGTGTTTTCAGAATTGAAGCGTGTTGAATACGCATCGACAATACAAGTCAATCAATTGGTCTTTACAGCAAGCTGTTGATTTAAGACGGCAATCATATCGGCACGGCTAATAATCCCCACCAAACGCTGCTGCTCTACCACAGGAATGTAGTTAAAAGAACGCTCGACAAAGTACGGTACAAGGTCTTGAATACTTTGTTGCGGTTGCACCGTGACCACTTGGCGCAACATGATATGTTTTACTTGATGTTTCCAGCTATAAGGTAAATCTGTTGCGTGTTTAAACCATTCCACCACTTCATACAATGCCAAAGTTCCCACCAAATGTTGTTCAGTATCAATGACTGGCAAACTCATTAAATTCATGTGTTTGAATTTTTCTAAAGCACTGTGAATATCCTCATCTTGCTGCAAACTGACCACATCTTTACTCATAATATCGGCACAAGTCAGTGCTTGAGTTTGTCGTTCACTGGCTTTGTGCTGCGCTTCTAAAATGATTTTTTGTAAGTCATATTCACTAATATCTAGCAACTGGGTTTGGGCATCTAAAACATCTTGAATATCTTGCGGCTGAATAGTGGCTTTTTGAGTAGGCGTTGGGTCTTGGGTACGTTGATTCAACTGTGGCGTTTGAGGATAAGGCTTGCCAATCATGCGGTTAAATACGATTGCAATCATCATCAGCAAAACTGAATTAAGCAGCACAGGATAAAAGATGAAGTGATAACCCAGCTCACGCACGGCATCTCCGCCAAGCACTGCGGTAATGGCCACTGCTCCACTCGGTGGATGCAGCGAATCGGTGGTCATCATCAAGAAAATAGATAAAGCCACCGCCACACTAAAGGCTTCGGTTAAATTTGGAATATATAAAGCACAGCTCACGCCCATAATTGCTGCAATACTGTTCCCAACTACAATATTCCACGGCTGCGCCAAAGGACTGGCAGGCACAGCAAACAACAATACCGAAGATGCACCCATTGGCGCGATATACCATGCGTTAATATCGCCCAATACCCACCAACTGATGAGTGAAGACAATGCCAAACCCAATAATGCGCCCAAACCACAAAGTAGGCGTTCTTTGAAAGGTAATACTTTGTAATTCGGTTTTAAGACATTTAGCCAGTCTGATTGGGTTAAGCTCACAATGCACCTTGCTGGAATAGTGTTGTTTCATTGGTTGCAGCAGTATACGCCGACTCAGACTGAAGATGTATTTAAATTACAGTTTTAAATAATAACGAAAACTGATCAAGATTAATTTAAATACTCCTCCAATTGCTCCAATCGCTCTACATATTTTTGCATGGGGCAAAACTCATACATCGGCGAACCGATATAAGCACCAGCATTACGGCACTTTTGATCGACAAAATTTTTCAAGAGTTGTTGTGATTTCATGATGTCCTGATAGCGTTCAAGCTGCTTGTATTCCTGACTCTGTTTTTTTATTTGATCCCATACCTGCACAATCTGCTTTGCATATAAAGTTTTGGTTCTGGTACTACAGATCTCCACCACAGCATTATTGATATTGCCCAGTTTTAGCTGTGGAATTATGTCATCGACACATTGGCTATAAGGATCTATCGCTTTATCTTGCGTTTTGGCAAATACCAAAGTACTCAAACAAGCGATAATCAGTACTGCTGTTTTTTAAACTAATTTAGTCATGAATGTGCTCTTTTGTTATGTTGGTATTTTTAAAATAATAATCAAAAAAATGCCTTAAACATATTTTTCATTCAAATATCGCCAATAACGTTTTGGCAAATATTGCACATGCAATTTCACATTCTGACGTTCTTTAATATTGATACTATTGAAATAATCTTTCCAAAGCTGATCATATAATTCTTCTTGTTCATCTAATTCTAATTGAAAATTTTGACTAGCTCCATTTTCAATATTACGGTCAATCTGATGAGCATCTAGAGACACCTCATGAATCTCGTGTAAGTCATAATACAGTCCATATTTACGTTGTTCGTCATAAATGAGCCAACGTTGATCTTGATAACGACGCTTAAAATGCGGCTGTATCAAAGGTAATACATTAAAATCAGGTCGAACTAAACTTAAAAACAATCCATCTGTGGTTTTCTTAAACCGCACAAAAGCCTCCATACGATGCTTTTCGCGCCCGACCTTTTTCGTCCATTGCGAAATCGCTAAAACACTGGGATGAGAGTAATTTTTTTCGACTGAATGTTGATGCCGAAAAACATAGATACAGTAATTAAATAAATGTTGATAGGCATCCAACGATTCTGACAAATAAGCAAGATAAAATTGTCTCAGAGATGAATGCGAAAGTTTCTGCTGTAAAGCTGACCAAACACGACTTGCATGTTGCTCATGATTTGGAATTTCAACCACCGTAGCAAATAAGCCATGCTGCGCACCTTGGTTTAAACACAGTTGCACGTGAAACTCTTTAAATTGAAAAGCACGAAATACGCAGTTGAGTAAACCGACCATAGAGCCATCAAAGTAGTAATAAACCACCGCATCACTGAGCATGTTTAAAATCCTAAACTCAATTGCGGTGACAGTTGTTTAACGTATTTAGATGAACCCTGCGTTAATATTTGCTGACGAATATCAGTCGTAGAAAGTTCCTTTTGAAACCGTGGACTGTCTTCACAACGAATAAAAAACTGGGCACGTGAATACGCCACACCGAGTTGCTTCAATAAATCAGTATGTATCTTGCCAAAACGACGCGCTTGCACGATTTTCTTGGCTGACTTTACGCCGATGCCTGGTACACGAAGGATCATGCGATAGTCAGCACGATTTAAATCCACTGGAAACTGCTCGGGATGACGCAACGCCCAACTCAGTTTGGGGTCTACATCCAAATCTAAATGTGGGTGTTTTTCATTGACGATTTCATTGACTTCAAAACCATAAAAACGCATCAACCAATCACTTTGATAAAGCCGATTTTCCCTTAATAAAGGCGGCGCCGAACCGACCGCTGGTAAATAGTTATTTTCTGTGTTGATTGGAATATAACCTGAGAAATATACCCGTTTCAGTTTAAATTCCTTGTAATGTCGATCTGCCATCATAAGTACGTCTTGATCAGTTTCCTGATGTGCGCCGACTACCATTTGCGTGGTCTGCCCTGCGGGTACATATTTTGGCACATGCTTGATAATCTGGCGTTCATCTTTGAGTTGAATCAGTCGATCTCGCACTAGCCCCAAGTCTTTTTGTACTTCTTGATGTGATTTTTCAGGCGCAAACGCTTTTAATCCGACCTCAGTTGGCATTTCTAAATTGATGCTCATACGGTCAGCATAAAGTCCTGCTTCATGAATCAGCTCAGGCGATGCTCCAGGAATAGTTTTGAGATGAATATAGCCATTAAAATTTTCTTCGAGACGTAGCTTTTTCACCACTTGAAGCATCCGCTCCATCGTATAGTCGGCGGATTTAAAAATACCTGAGCTAAGGAATAATCCCTCTATATAATTACGACGATAAAAATTAATGGTCAGATCAACCACCTCTTGTACCGTAAATGCAGCACGTTTCACATCATTAGAACGGCGCGACACACAATAAGCACAATCAAAAATACAGACATTACTGAACAAGATTTTCAGCAATGAAACACAGCGCCCATCTTCGGTATAGCTATGGCAAATCCCTGCCCGACTGGCATCGCCTAAACCTTTGTCTTTATTCTTACGGTCACTACCACTAGAGGAACAGGACACATCATATTTAGCTGCATCGGCAAGAATTTGTAATTTTTCACGAATGCGATCAGACATAGCAAACACCTCAGTGACAACATCATTTCAAAGCTAACATTTCATGATTTGAAAATTAAGATTGAGAAAGATGTTATGCGTCATGAGGTGACGTTTATGTGAATGGTCTGCGATTCAGGACTTTGCCAACTGGGAAAATATGTCTGGTATGGGGTACGTTTTGAATTAACTCGAAAATTAAACAAAAGCGTTTAAATAATTTATTATCAGAACTTGTCGCTGAAACGCTCGAATCCTTTGCACTGCACCTCAAAATCCTTATAATTGAGCACAATTTTTCTCTAATTTTAAGTGGATGACCATGAGTCGCGCCATATCGCATATTGATACCTTTCAAGGCTTAATTCTTGCCTTACAAAACTACTGGGCGGAGCAGGGCTGCGTCGTTTTACAACCTTACGATATGGAAATGGGTGCAGGGACATTCCACACTGCCACTTTCCTACGTGCTTTAGGTCCAGAAACATGGAACGCGGCGTATGTACAACCATCTCGTCGTCCTAAAGATGGTCGTTATGGCGAAAACCCGAACCGCTTACAACACTACTATCAATTTCAGGTGGTGCTGAAACCAAACCCAGACAACATCCAACAATTGTATTTAGATTCTTTAAAAGCAATTGGAATTGACCCATTGGTGCATGACATTCGCTTTGTAGAGGATAACTGGGAATCTCCAACACTTGGCGCTTGGGGCTTAGGTTGGGAAGTATGGCTAAACGGCATGGAAGTGACTCAGTTTACTTACTTCCAGCAAGTCGGTGGTGTTGAATGCTACCCTGTAACAGGCGAAATCACCTATGGTCTTGAACGTCTGGCAATGTACCTGCAAGGTGTAGATTCAGTTTACGACTTGGTTTGGACTAAAGGACAGTTTGGTACTGTGACGTATGGCGATGTGTTCCATCAAAACGAAGTTGAACAATCGACCTATAACTTTGAATACGCACCTGTAGAAAAAATGTTTGAACTGTTTGACTTCTATGAAGTAGAAGCGAGCCGTTTAATTGCAGCAGAATTACCATTACCTGCTTATGAGCAAGTGATTAAAGCATCTCACTGCTTTAACCTGTTGGATGCGCGCGGTGCAATTTCTGTGACTGAACGTCAGCGTTATATTTTACGTGTTCGTACTTTGGCACGTTCTATTGCACAAAGTTATGTGGCTGCACGTGCAAAATTAGGCTTCCCAATGGCTGAACCGCATTTACGCGATGAAGTCTTGGCACAATTAAAAGCACAGGTTGAAGCGGAAGCCAAAGCGCAAAATACTGAGGAAAGCAAATAATGTCTAAACATACAGTTTTATTTGAACTCGGTTGCGAAGAACTCCCACCGAAAAGCTTAAAAACCTTACGTGATGCACTACTTGCAGAAACTGAAAAAGGTTTGAAAGATGCAGGCTTGGCTTTTGATGCAATTGAAGCCTATGCAGCACCACGTCGCTTGGCACTTAAAATTGCTAATGTCGATGCCGCACAAGCAGACACACAAAAACGCTTTGACGGCCCTGCTGTTCAAGCTGCTTACGATGCCGAAGGCAAACCAACCAAAGCCCTTGAAGGCTTTATGCGTGGTCAAGGCATTACGGTAGATCAAGTCTCTACTTTCCAAGCGGGTAAAGTTGAAAAAGTCTGCTATTTAAAAGATGTGAAAGGTCAAAGCCTTGATGCATTATTGCCACAAATTCTACAAACTGCGTTGGACAACCTGCCAATCGCAAAACGTATGCGCTCTGCCGCAAGCCGTACTGAATTTGTGCGTCCTGTTAAATGGGTGGTGTTGCTCAAAGACAGCACCGTGGTTGAAGCCACGATTCAAGATCATCAGGCAGCTAATGTCACTTATGGTCACCGCTTCCATGCCCCTGAAGCAATCACACTACAACACGCCAATGACTATTTAGATGCGTTACGTGCGGCTAAAGTCATTGCTTCTTTTGAAGAACGTCAAGCTATCATCGACCAACAAGTAAAAGCGTTGGCAGATGAAGTTAATGCGATTGCGATTGTACCAAGCGACCTACGTGATGAAGTCACTGCATTGGTTGAATGGCCGGTAGCTTTACGTGCCAGCTTTGAAGAACGCTTCCTTGCCGTTCCTCAAGAAGCCCTGATCACTACCATGCAGGATAACCAGAAGTATTTCTGTCTGGTGAATGCTGAAAACAAATTACAGCCTTACTTCATTACCGTTTCAAACATTGAGTCTAAAGATCCGACTCAAATTATTGAAGGTAATGAGAAAGTGGTTCGTCCACGTCTGTCAGATGCTGAGTTCTTCTTCCTGCAAGACCAGAAACAGCCATTAGCTTCTCGTAAAGAGAAACTGGCCAACATGGTATTCCAGGCACAACTGGGTACTTTGTGGAACAAGTCTGAACGTATTGCTAAACTGGCTGTCGCACTTGCTCCGATTACGGGTGCAAAAGCTGAAGATGCTGAAAAAGCTGCCCTGCTTGCAAAATGCGACTTAACTTCTGAGTTAGTAGGTGAATTCCCAGAACTTCAAGGCATCGCGGGTACTTACTACGCACGTCTTGAAGGTGAAAATGATGAAGTGGCTGAATCTTTAGGTGAGCAATATTTACCTAAATTCGCGGGTGACGTTCTGCCTAAAACCAAAACGGGTACAACGATTGCCCTTGCGGATCGTCTAGATACTTTAACTGGTATTTTCGGTATTGGTCAGGCACCTACAGGTTCTAAAGACCCATTTGCGCTACGTCGTTCTGCCATTGGTATCCTGCGTCTAGTGACTGAAAATGAACTTGATGTATCTATCGAAGACCTGATCAAGCTGGCATTGGCTGCTTATGGCGATGTATTAAAAGATCACGACAAGACTTTGGCAGATGCTGTTGCATTCCTTGAAGGTCGTTACCGTGCGAAATACGAAGATCAAGGCGTTGCGGTAGATGTGATTCAAGCTGTTCAAGCCTTGTCACCAAAATCTCCACTAGATTTTGATAAACGTGTGAATGCAGTAAATCACTTCCGTGCCTTGCCTGAAGCGGCTGCATTGGCTGCTGCCAACAAACGTGTTGCCAACATTTTAGCCAAAGAAACTGCGCCTGAAGGAAGCGTCATTGAAGCAAACTTGGTGGAAGATGCAGAAAAAGCATTATTCGCTGAACTTGCAAAAATCACACCTGTGGTTGAGCCATTATTGGCAGCAAAAGACTACACCACTGCACTCTCTCAATTGGCTGCATTACGTGCGCCTATTGATGCCTTCTTTGACAGTGTGATGGTGATGGCTGATGATGCTGAGTTGAAAGCCAACCGCTTACGTTTACTCGCGCAGTTACGTGATTTATTTACACGTGTTGCAGATGTAAGTGTGTTGCAGCACTAAAGTCTTAATTGCTTGTAAGTTAAAAGAAACCCCGCTATAAATGAGTGGGGTTTTTTAATAGACAAATATAATGCAAGCGAATCACAAAGCCTATGATTTTGAGAAAAGTCGTGAAAGGATGGATGAAATACTAGATTCTTCCGATAATAATTACCAAGAGAGCAACAAAATACCCAGTATTGATGATTTAACTTATACCAATGGCTATCATATAAATTGCTCTGCTCTTTTTATTGATTTACGCGACTCAAAAGAGTTAGCTACTAAACATCAAAAGAAAGTTTTAGCAAAAATTTATAGAGCATATATCTCTGAATTAGTTGCTCTTCTTAATGGAAATCCCAATATTCAACAAATCTATATTGAAGGTGATTGTGTTTGGGGCGTTTTCAACACAGAAATAAAATCTCAAATTGATAGCGTATTTCAAACTGCCTGCGAAGCAAATTCACTAATCCAAACATTAAATATCAAATTAAAGAAGAAATCATACACTCAACTTAAAGTTGGTATAGGGCTCCACTATGGACAAGCATTAGTCATTAAGGCTGGCTATAAAGGTAGCGCTATTAACGAAGTAACTTGGATTGGTGAACTTATTGGGAAAACTGCGAAATATTGCAATGACGCAAATAAAGGATGGCGAAAAACTATTATTCTTTCTGATATATTTTATGCAAATCTCAACGACTATAATCAAAGTTTATGTCAAAAAGTACATAATACTGATTATTATGAAGGTAATTTAATCAACGCCTACATGAATAAATGGGTTCAGGATAATGGATAAATTCTCCTTTCTTCAATCTGCAATTCAAGATACTCAACAAACAATTCGCGCTATAGATTTTAAGATTGGAGCCTTGCTTGCAGGTTCTATTGTTCCATTTCCTAAAATTCGAGAAATTTTTGAATTTCTTACCCAATCTAATCTTTGGTGGCAAGAAGCTCTTGCTTGGATCATTTTTATTATTTGGCTACTGATTGTTTTTATTCTTTTGGCTGCTTTATCTGCAATAGATAATCCGAGTAAACATATTCATGATGGGTATGCTCAAAAAGGCTATTACTATGGTGGATGCACATTTAGTTTTAATATTATAAATGGTTTTTTACGCACTGATATTCGCTCTCAACAAACCGTGCAAAAGTATTCTGATGAATTAAATGATGAAAATTTTCCATTTCTAAACGAATTAAGCTTCGAACACTTAAAACTCATCTACATCAGAGACCTCAAACTGTATCGTTTGAAATTTGCTGTCATTCTCATCGCCTTACTTATTATATTAGGATCCCTATCCTTCTTGTTTACACCTGATACTAAAAAAGTTGAATTACAATCACAAAATACTTCACAACTAGACGAATAATCTACTATAGGCATTTCACTCTAGATTCCCTATACTCAACCTAACAACACTCAACAAGAAAACGAGCTTATGAAACTTAAAACACTCATTTTATCGGGTTTAACTTGCCTTTCTCTTAGTGCGTGTACTTCTGCACCTGTCATTCCACAGCTCACAGCAGGTGTTTTACAAGAAGTGAAAAACATCGAAGTTTACCCAGACACTGTCAATAACAGCGCCAAACTCACAAAATTTATTGATAAATGTGTTATTGAATTTACAGGTACACTCAAGGCAGGTCGCTCAATTGAACAATGGGCATTTAAAGGCAACACTTTAATTTCAGCAGGTTCTGCAACTTTTGCCCAAGACGGTACCAGTACCGCACAGCACTTTGACTTGCACGATGCTACGGTACAAAAAAACTTCATTACCTTGCGCAGTCACTTTCATAAAGATGCACTTGCACAATGCAACTAATTTAAAACGAACCTGAATGTATCCTGATGTAGCAAGATTGTGTGACTTTTAACACAAACCCGCCACCTTCAGATATTTCAAATTAAGATAATCGTGCAGTGCAGTCCAATACTGCCCTGCTTTAAAACTCTCCAGAGTAACAAGACCCACAAATTATTGTGGGTCTTTCTATTTATGCTCTGCTTATGACCTGCATAAATTGTGCTTAGAAACACCACATGATTCAAACGCATGTTCAATCATCACTCTAAAGACAATTAAACTTGCGAGAAGCAAACAGTATTTGTCATGTATTCCTTATACAATCCTCAACAACATCACTACATAGCGCGTGAAGGTTGTAATTTTAAGATGGGTACTGCCAAGAATCCTCATCTACATTCAAGCTTTCAGTAGCCACCACACTGCGTATTTAAAGAGGCCAACACATGAATAAAATCAGTTTCGGTATTGCCATTGGATTATTGCTCAGCAGTGCTGCTGTATGTGCGCAAAACAGTTCTGAACCTACACAAGACAATCAAAGCCACAAACCGATTCGCCCTTATGCAGACAATCCAAATTTATTACACGTCTGGGCTTATAAAACTCAGGAAGGTGTGATTCAGGCTGCACAAAAAGTGGGTGAAGTCACAGAAAAAGGCATTGAGAAAATTCGTCCATCGGCACATCAGGCTTTAGACAATGCCAAAACTTTGGGCAGTCAGGGTGCAGCGCAAGCCAAGCAAACAGGGCAGCAACTGGCGGGTCAGGTCAATAATAAAATTCAGGAAACCAAAGAAGTGATTACAGGGCAAAGTGATCAAGCCGTGCCGATCTATCAAGCGCCATTAAGTACACCATCACAAAATGTAACGCCTGCGCCAACCACTACAACGCCACAGACACAGGAAGCACAGACTCAGGCTGCCCCAAGTGACGAATCTGAAGAAGAAATTAAAGTGATTAAACTATAAAAATATTGGATTGATGATTTGCTTTAAAATTATAAAAAAGCCTGCAATTATTCTGCAGGCTTATTCATGTGAAAACGAATAGAGTTTTGTATTTGTCGGAACACATATAGGCTAAGCCCAAGTAATACCAACACAGCTAAAGCAAAGAATAAATAGGCTTTAGGCTCTGGCGCATCTACAAATAAAGTCGCAGATAAAATGAAACTGGACAGCAAAACAAGCACAGCAGGCATCAACAACTTGGTCATACATACTACCCTTGGAATGATCAACAAAACCATGTTTTAAGATCATCTTAGCCCAATGGCAAAACAATACAAGTGTCTAAAATTTAAACCTTCTAAATAATGGATCAAACTTTGCAGCTTACTGTTCCAGTTCTAGGGTAAATTTGGCAGTATCTGGCAAATCTTCCACAAAGTCGTTGCCGCCAAACTCATCACTGCTCAGGTTCAAATCTTTATAGCTCAACACAAAATAGTCGCTATATTTTTTCAATATTAATGGGTGCATGCCTGCAGCAAGCGCATCTTGTTCCTTGCATAGTTTCATGACATGACGATCATTCATACTAATTAAATAGCGTTCATCATTCAGATAAATTTGCACCAAACCACTGCCCTTTGCATAAATCGGAATCAGGAATTTATGATTTAAGGCAATTGCATGTGCGGCATAGCTCTCAATTTTTTGGCTGATGATGTTAAACACTAAATCATGACCAAAATGGTCGAGCAAGACATTACGATTTTCATACGGCAACTGAATTTGTAAGCCGAGTTTGTTTAAATCGTGTTGATCGACCTGTTTATTACTCAGTAAGGAGCGAATTAGGTTTTGTTTCAACTTGGCATCAAAGAAGTTACTGTCAAGCTGTAAGTTATTGTATTTTAAAATACGACCTAAAGACCAACGATGATTCGGCAAGACATTTTCAATCACCTTACGATAGTAAAACTTGCTGTTCTTTTTCACCTTGCGAATTTTTTGATAAAAGAACGGCGCATCAAAAGGATGGGTTAAAAAGTCATTCAGTAATTCAGAGTTGGCTAAAATCGCAATCGCATCATGCCCAGTAAATGGCAAATGTAAGGTATGTAAATGCGGAATTAAAGGTTGAATTTTTAAATAATGCCCACGATCTTCAGGATAATATTGGTCATAGACCACAATATATTCACGCTGTGCCGATACATCTTGCGCTTGAATACGCATATTGGCATTTAAGTCTGCATGATAAAACATGTTATAGCGCGGATCGTGAATATCTTCAGGGTCAATTGAATACTGCGGCACCAAAGCCACAATGCGGTTTAAATCCAGCAAATTGGAATATTTAATTGCCGCATAGCCGCCCATTGAGCCGCCATAGCCCACACGAATTTTAAATGGGGCAATCAGGTCTTGAATGGCGGCCAACATGGCGCGCATAGAAGCTTCAGGAAACCATGATTTTTCCTTAGGCATGACCCCAATCACATTAAAATGAAACTTTTCCAGTGATTTTTCGGCATTAATAGACGTTCCTTTGGCCCGTGTAATTAAATCGCCAAAAGAAAAAATCAGCTCCTGAGATGAGCCTTTCATGAAAATAGCGCGGATATGTCCGTCTTCAAAAATTATGTGTTTGTCCATTCCCACACCGGCGCCAAGGCGCTGAATTAAACCGTTACTTTAAACTTGAATACACTGTACGCAAGTCCAAAAGTGAATATGTTATTTTATAGATGCACAGCAGATTAAAAATCGCAAAATATGACACAATCTCTACATCCTGCCGCACAACAAGGCTTTGCTTTAGGGGCAAACCTATATCAACAAGTTCGCCCCAGTTACCCGCAAGAAGTCGATGTTTTCCTGCAAGATCAGCTCCAAGTTCCACTGAATAGCAATATTGTAGACTTGGGTTCTGGCACAGGAAAGTTCCTGCCACATTTGCTCAAACTGACAACTCAGCTTATAGCGGTAGATCCAATTGCCAGCATGTTAGCCGAATTAGAACAACTTTACCCGCAAGTTGCGACAATTCAGGCACGAAGTGAGCAATTACCACTCCCCGACCAGTGTGCAGATTTGGTGAGCTGTGCGCAATCTTTTCATTGGTTTGCCAACCTACAAAGTTTAAAGGAAATTCACCGAATCTTAAAACCTCAAGGTTATTTGCTGTTAATTTGGAATCAACGTGATATTTCAGTCAATTGGGTCAATGCACTGGCACAGATGATTTTGCCTTTTGAGGGCGATACACCGCGTTTTCACAATCAGGACTGGCGTCAGGTATTTGCCGATACAGATTTATTCCAACTTACTCACGAGCAGAAATTTCATCACACGCATGTTGGTACAGTTGAACAAGTCGTGTCTAAGCGTTTGCTTTCGACCAGTTTCATTGCTGCAATGCCAACTGAACAGCAACAACAACTCAAAACACAATTTGAACAATTAGTATTAGAATATACGAATAAGCATGTGCAAGATGAAATTGAATTTCCCTATTGCACACATTTGTATGTCTATCAAAAAGTTGAATGAGAGGGAGCAAATAAATGCAAATAACCTTTAAACACGCGATTGCTCCCTTAACAATTTTTTTGGCGTTCTCCCTCAGCGCTTGCGAACGCAGCAAAGTAGAACATGCAGACAAACTCAGCCCTGAAGATCAAATCATGCAAAGTCAGGTCGAGCAAGCCGCGATTCAACCCATTGAGAAGACTGCGGATGACCCGCATGATATTCAATTGCTGATGGATTATGAACAACGCCATGACCAAATGAGCAATGATTTGGAAGATGAGTTAGAACGCTTGCATGAAAGCAAACAACTCGATGCTGCATTTGCACAAAATCGCCTGCAGGACAATGTTCAATCTGCCTTGAGTATGCTTAAAGAGCTGGATTTAAAAACGCCGCAAGGGCGTTATATTCAAGGCTTAATGAGTCATTATTGGGAAAAACAAGCGCAATATCTGGCAACTCAAGACACAACTTCTGCACCTTATCCTGTCAGCAAACAACAACGACAGCAAGGCTTAGCAGACTTATTACAGGCGCAGCAACAACTAGAACATTGGCGTGGGCAATATCCACAACTTGATGAATAACGTGTTTTACGGACGCTGCTGTAAATACTGATGCACTCCTTCAGCAGCAGCGCGTCCCGTAGCAAAACAGGCTGTCAGCAAATAGCCGCCCGTTGGCGCATCCCAATCCAGCATTTCACCACAGAGAAAAACGTGTGGATTAGAGTTTAACTGCAATTGTGCAGATAAAACCTCACGTTTGACTCCGCCCGCACAGCTAATTGCTTCTTCAATAGGACGAAAACCCTTTAAAGGCACCGTTAAATTTTTAATCTGCTGCGCCAATTGCATAGGTTGCTGCCAAAGGGCTTTATCCACCAACTCACGCACGACTGCAGACTTCACGGCATCCAAACCTGCCTTACGCCAAATATTGCTTACAGACTGTTTTTTGGAAGGTTGCAACTTTTGGTAGAGTTGCTCAACGGTTAAATCGGGTAGCAAATCGAGTTGTAACTGCAGCGGTTGTTGAGCGTGCTGCAACTGTCGCAATGCTCGCCCTTGCTTATAAATTAAGCCACTTTCCAAACCATAATGGCTAATCACAATATCGCCCATGCTCGGTTCAGCACCGCTCACCCATGCTTGCACACGTTTTAAAGGTTGTCCAAAAACTGGCTGCATATAGTTAGACCAGTGACATTCCACCCCTGCATTACTGGCTTGAAAAGGCTGAATTTCATTGGCAGATAACCAACGCTGCCATGCACCATCACTACCTAATTTTGACCACGACACTGCTCCACATGCCATCACAATAGCGGCAAACTGCTGTTGTTCAACTTGCGCTGTACTTAGATTTTGAATACTGAGTTGATTGTTCTTTAAATCACATACCTGATGCCGATAATGAAACTGCACGCCTGCATCAACCAAGCGTTTTAACCATGCGCGTAGCAAAGGTGCGGCTTTCATTTCTTGTGGAAAAATTCGCCCCGATGAACCTACATAAGACTGAATACCTAAACCCTGCATCCAGTTTTGAATCCAAGCCGCATCCCATTGTTGAATCCACGGCGCCAACCATTCCGCCCGATCATAACGCTGAATAAATTGTGCAATCGGTTCGGCATGTGAAATATTCAGCCCCGTTTTACCTGCCATCAAAAACTTACGTGCCGCTGAAGGTTTCTGCTCATAGACATGCACATCATAGGCATACTGACTCAGCACTTCGGCAGCCATTAGCCCTGCTGGCCCTGCTCCTATAATTGCAATGCGCTGTTTCATGCCTGTTTACTCAGTTGTTGCACTTGAGTCTGCAGAAACTTTCGCCTCAACTGCAGCAGGTGTTAAAGTCGGCTGCTGTCCTTGCAAAGGCTGAAAATCATCAAAACGGGTTGTATAAGCCGCAGGTTTGGTGATCAGCAGTTCCTGACAACGCTCACCACGTGCTAAATATTTGATTTCAAAATGAGTGCGTGCTGAATCTACTGGAACATCCTGCTGAATAAATGGCAATTTCCACACTTCAATCAGCTGTTGCTGTGCTTCTGCAATATATTCAGGAATATTACTTACCAAAGTAATACTGCCGCCTGCTTTTAAACGCGACAATAAAAACTCAAAAAATGGCATATTCAACCAACGCTGGGTGGCATTATGTGGTTCTGGGTTCGGATATAAAATAAAGAATTGCTCAACTTGAGCAGGAAATAAAGCATGCACAATCCATGGAATGGCATCGGCATGCACAATTTGTAAGTTGTGCTGACCTTCAAGTTGATGCTGTTTTTGCATCGCTACAAATTTTTCGCGGGTACGCTCAATCGCAATTAATTTTTTATCGGGATGTTGCCCACTAAATAATAAAGCATGCCTGCCTTTTCCCGCACCAATTTCAACACAAATCGATTCATTGGCAATGGCTTGAAAATCACGAGGGGCATGCATACGCTGGGCTTGAAATTGACGAATTGGCATAATCAGATCAAACTTACAAAATTCGGCACAAGTCTACCAAGTCAGGTGCTATTTGCCTAATCCAATCCTGTATTTTTCATAGGAGTTCAGCATGCCACGTACTTTCCCTTGCCCACGTTGTGGCGAAGCTACACAATGGGAAGACAATCCTTTTCGTCCATTTTGTTCCGAGCGTTGCAAGCTCATTGATTTAGGCGCATGGGCAAATGACGAGTATCGTTTACCCACCCAAGATGCTCCGCAAGCAGAAAACTCTGAGGAATAAACTCAAACGATCACTCAGCTTAAAAGACAACAAAATGCACTTAAATTTCAGCTCAAAATTCGATTGAGAAATACAACCACTTTCATGGAACCTTTCACATTTTTGCAAAAATTGTTCAAAATTTTGTTGCTTAATAATGGCTTAAAAAAGATAAGCTGCACTTTATAATCGTGCCGCGTGTAGAACATACGGCATTGAATAAAAATTAAACAACAACAAAAATTTTAGGAACACAACACCATGGAAGCATTTCTTAAAGGAAGTTTAATGCTGAGGATTTTACTCACATTCTTTGCCATGCTATTTGCTCGTGAAAGCAGACAAGTCTTAGGCAATCCTTTCCGTAAATAAAAAAGTCAGCACACACTGACTTTTAGCTGATCTTTTACTATTAAATCACAGCACAAGACTTAACCTGCTTGCCCCGCCACAAAAGGATTGTGCTGTTTTTCAAATCCTATGGTACTGATGGGACCATGCCCCGAAATAAACTGAGTGTCATCTGGCAAACTAAAACATTCGCGCTGAATTGAATCTAGCAATTGTTGATGATTGCCACGTGGAAAATCGGTGCGTCCAATCGAGCCTTTAAATAGCACATCGCCTGTCCACAAGACGCCATATTTTGCATTATAAAACATCACATGGCCTGGGGTATGCCCTGGTGCATAACGCACTTCAAAGCTTTCTTGACCCAATTGCAGCACTTCACCACCCTCTAACCACTGTGTAACCGTGACTTGTTCAGGGATAGGAAAACCATAACGTGCAGACACTTCTTGCAGTTGATCTAACCAAAAAGCATCTTCTTTCTGTGGACCAATCACAGGAACATTCCAGTAATGTTGCAACGCACCAACAGCCCCCGCATGGTCTAAATGTCCATGAGTGAGCCACAAAGCTTTCACCGTTAAACCCAACGCTTCAACTTCGGCTTTCAGCTTTTCAGGCTCACCGCCTGCATCAATCAAAATTGCTTCTTTGCTTTCTGCATCCCACACAATCGAGCAGTTTTGCTGAAAAGCGGTGACGGGAACAATTTTGACTTGCAACATGGTGGCGAACCTCAAAAATTAATGGCTTAGGTTAAGCTTTACAGCATCAAGATTAGCTTGAAGTAAATGTTTGAGCAAATCCAAATGATCGGCACGGGTATTCAGTGCAGGAATATAGGCATATTCTTTGCCACCTGCTTGTAAAAACAATTCTGCGTTTTGAATCGCCAATTCTTCTAGCGTTTCCAAACAATCTGCAGAAAAAGCAGGACTCATAATTTGCACCGACTTCACGCCCTGCTGTCCCCATTCTTCAAGTAAGACATCGGTATAGGGTTTGACCCATTCTTGTTTGCCAAAACGTGACTGGAAGCTAATTGCCCACTGATCATCATTTAAATTTAAAGCATCGGCAAGCAATTTGGCCGTGATCCGACAACGCTCTGCATACGGATCACCCTTATCGGCATACGGCTGTGGAATGCCATGAAACGACATCAATAATTTTTCTGCCACACCATGCTCGGCTTGAAATTCACGCACACTTTGCGCCAACGCCTGAATGTATAAAGGATGCTGATAATAATCACGAATGATGGATAAGCCCGGCAAATTACGCTGCTGTGGCACCCATTTGGCAACGGCATCATATAAAGGTGCAGTCGAAGTTGCCGAATATTGTGGAAATAAAGGGAACAAAATCACGTGATCTTGAGGATTTTGACTCAAAGCTGCCAAAGCCTGTTGAATACCCGGATTGCCATAGGTCATTACCGGTAGAATATTCAATTCAAACTCAGGATATAGCGGCAATAACTGCTGTTTTAAAGCATCAACCTGTTGCAACAAAATTTCCCGCATCGGTGAATCTTGCTGCCAGACCATGGCATAAGCATGTGCAACACGCTTAGGACGAAATGGCAAAATGAATAAGTTCAAAATGATTTGCCAAATCGGTTTTGGAATTTCAATCACGCGCTGATCAGACAAAAACTGCTTTAAAAAACGGCGAACCGCTGCTGCAGTCGGTTCATCAGGCGTACCTAAATTGGCTAAAAGAACGGTTACTTTGGGTTTTGCTGTAGACAACATCCAGCCCTCGTGTCTGATGATTGAGCCCGACTACTTTAACAGTTTTTTCACTCTGTATTGAGAGATTAATACGGTGTTTTAAATGAATAAACCCGATCGGTATCTAGCAAATTGCTCTCTAAAAGTTTTTGCGCTTTTGCCGTGGTTTGCCACAACATCCGCTGACGATCATCACGCCCCGCCTGCACAATCCAGTCATTTTGACGCATTTGCATTTTAATCTGATGCAAGGCCCGAATATTGATTTGGGCACGTGCAACTGCATGCGCACGTGGCATGATCCGACGTGCATCCTCCAAACCAGTTTCATTCAAATATTCATTCATGCGTTTCGAAAAATATTCTTCAGGGGTTGGATGAATAAAAGTATTGCCTAAAATTGCCAACAACTGCGCCCAACTTAAACTTCGCTCAACTTTCAGCTCTCTAAAGTTACCATCCTGATAGGCATGCATGCGATATTCAAAACGATATGATTCATTCATCGACACTTTAGATACGCTTAGAAACGGGTCTGCTTCGCGCTGTCCCACATCGGTTTCCAGCTGACGTAACTTACTTTTTAAACGTTCAATTTCATCATGCAAAGCTTGTGTATTTTGCGGGCGCACCCAACCAGAAGTCGGATAACGTTCTAGCATTTGCGACATATTAAAGCGGACAGCAAGCTCTAAATCACGCAGAGTGCGGTAGCTAAACACCTGATCGACTTCTTGTTGTAATAATTTACGGAACTCTTTGAATTTTTCACGCAATTCAGGTTTTTCATCATGTAAAGATGAATCACGTGAATCTGGGTCTTCGTGCATAAATACAATGATCGGCTTTTGCTTGGTGACTGCATAAATATACTCTAAATGCATATACCCCACGCCCGACACCGATTGCTCACCGTACTGGCTGCCCAATAGAATCACCACATAATCACAATCATCAATTTGACGGCGTGCAAATGCAGTGCTGAGTGGGGTACGTTGTTCTAAACCCCACGAAAAAAAACCCATTCCCACCAATGTTTGTGCCAAGATCACTCGTTCTGGCTGCATATCTGCCCCAGAAGTCGAGATAAAGACCTGATAGCGCTTATCGAGCATTGGTTTCCCCTCTCCTATTGCCATTACAAGTCGGTCACCGTCTACTTGTAATGCTTTTCCCCAATCATAAAAAAATTATCTTAAAGTCAGTCCACAGTACTCACATTTGCGATACTCCAAGAAATATTGCCTGGAATAAGATGCTGCAACACGGGCTTTAATTGTTCTGCATTGTTCCCGCTGACATAACACGCAATTTGTAAAGTATCTGCCAAACTTTGTTCAAATAATAACTCATTTTTAATTAAAATGCGGGAAGTTTGACGCGCAACGGCAATTCCTGAGTCAATTAATGTCAGTTTCTGACCAAAAATGGACTCAATCGCAGGTTTTAGGAAAGGATAATGGGTACAACCGAGCACCAAATAGTCCGCGCCCTGATCGACCACAGGTTGCAAACTCTGCTGTAAGGAACTTAAACATGCCTCACTCATTTGCGCCCCTTGCTCAACAAAAGGCACTAAATCTAGATTGGTGACATTCAAGACTTGCACTTGAGCAGGAATCGCAAAACGCTGCATCACATCTTTAATAAGTTGTCCGCGAAAAGTCGCAGGCGTCGCAAGTACAGCCACAGTTTTGCTTTGGCTATTTAATACGGCAGGCTTTAAAGCAGGCACTAAACCAATAATGGGAAAATCTTCGCCGTAATGATCGCGCAGATAATCTAGACTAAAAGCAGAAGCAGTATTACACGCCACGACCGCAACTTTACAACCTTGTCGATATAACCATTCGATTGCAGCTGCAGTGAGTTCTCGAATATTTTGATCATCACGTGGGCCATACGGCACATGTGCAGTATCGGCATAATAAAGGATGCGCTCATTGGGCAAATATTCTGCAATTTCAATGGCAACTGACAAGCCTCCTATGCCCGAATCAAAAATACCAATTGGCGCACTGGCTTGTGCTTTTGGCATGGCTTGATTTAAGGGAGAAACAGGATGAATGGCTGTCATAGCAAGAGATTCAGCAATACAAAATGGGATGAATAAAGCTTAAACCTCAGCTGCTTAAATGCAAGTGCAAATCACCACTTTTCAACGATAAAATCGTTTCGCCCTGCGCATTTTCACTCAGCTCGCCCAATTCCACCAAATGTAAAAAAGCCGCACGCTGAATCAGGGCATTAATACCAAAACGCACATGCACATAAGGACGCAGCTCACCTGCATATTCACGCATAAAAATAGGATGCTCGGCATCAACAATCACAATATCCTGATGTGTAGTGATAAGTTGAATATAATTTTGCTGTCCGATTTCGACCACATCAACCTGATTGATGAACAAAGGCTCATCTTCTACCTGGATTTCAATTTGTTCCACTGGGGTTTTTAAATAAAACTTGCCCTGCTCTTTCCATAACACACTAGAAAACAGATCAACCAATGCCTGACGTTTGATCAATTGACCTTCGTGCCACCATTCTCCATTGGCTTTGACCAGCAAATCCATTGCTCCACAATGCTTTGGATGCCATTGCTCCAAAGGAGGGATTGATCTTTTGTGACCTGACTGTCCAGTTTTTATATATTGTGCAATGTGCATTAAATTTTTATTATCAGCCGTAGCTACATTTTCTGTCGGTTTGATTGAATTATCGTCATGCTTCATGCTGCAGTACCTTACTGACGGAAAAATAATACGATTCAGCCAATTGGCTAAGACTCGGTTTAAAACTATACTAGCTCACAATACTTACCCATACTGTAAAAGACACGATTAAATTTGTGTCTGGCAACTAAAAATACTCATGGCAGCACCGTTGCTTGATGCGGTTGCCACCTTCAATTATATGAGGAGTCCTACATGGAACACATCGAACGTGAATCGATGGAGTTTGACGTAGTCATCGTAGGCGCAGGCCCTGCGGGTCTTTCTGCTGCGATCAAAATTCGTCAACTTGCAATTGAAAACAATTTAAATGATCTGTCCGTTTGTGTGGTCGAAAAAGGCTCTGAAGTTGGTGCGCATATCCTTTCGGGTGCAATTCTTGAGCCTCGCGCCATCAACGAGTTATTTCCTAACTGGAAAGAAGAAGGTGCGCCTTTAAATGTGCCTGTGACTGAAGATAAAACTTTCTTCTTGATGTCACCTGAAAAAGCTCAGCAAGCACCGCATTGGATGGTGCCTAAAACCATGCATAACGATGGTAACTACGTGATCTCGTTAGGCAACGTGGTGCGTTGGTTAGGTCAAAAAGCCGAAGAATTAGAAGTTTCTATTTTCCCTGGCTTTGCGGCATCTGAAATTCTGTACCATGCCGATGGTACGGTTAAAGGCATCCAAACTGGTGACATGGGCATTGGTAAAGATGGCGAGCCAACGCATAACTTCACACCGGGTTATGAACTACATGCCAAATACACCATTTTCGCAGAAGGCTGTCGTGGTCATTTAGGTAAGCGTTTAATCCAGCAATTCAATTTGGATAAAGATGCCGATCCTCAACACTACGGGATTGGTATTAAAGAACTTTGGGAAATTGACCCTGCAAAACACAAACCAGGTTTAGTCATGCACGGTGCAGGCTGGCCATTAAGTGAAACAGGTTCTTCAGGCGGTTGGTGGTTATACCACGCAGAAAACAACCAAGTGACTTTGGGTATGATTGTGGACTTGTCGTATACCAACCCACACATGTATCCATTTATGGAAATGCAGCGCTGGAAAACTCACCCTCTAATTAAACAGTATCTAGAAGGCGGCAAGCGTATTTCTTATGGTGCACGTGCTGTGACCAAAGGTGGCTTTAACTCATTGCCAAAATTCACCTTCCCAGGTGGTTCTTTAATTGGTGATGATGCAGGCTTCTTAAACTTTGCCAAAATCAAAGGCTCTCATACCGCCATGAAGTCTGGCATGCTTTGCGGTGAAGCAGTATTTGAAGCGATTGCTGCAGGTGTCGCAAAAGGCGGTGACTTGGCGATTGCTCGCGTAACTGAAGGCGAAGATTTCTTTGTGAAAGAGCTAACGGCTTACACTGAAAAATTCAACAACAGCTGGCTGAAAGAAGAACTTTATAGCGCACGTAACTTTGGCCCTGCAATGCATAAGTTTGGTCAATGGATGGGTGGTGCGTTTAACTTTATCGACCAGAACGTGTTTAAAGTACCATTTACTTTGCATGATTTAGTGCCTGATTTCAGCGCACTCAAAACTGTAGATGCAACCAGCTTTAAACCGAACTATCCAAAACCAGATGGCAAGCTGACTTTTGACCGTTTATCTTCAGTGTTCGTATCGAATACCGTACATGAAGAAAATCAGCCAGCACACTTAAAGTTGACAGATACCTCTATTCCAGTGAACGTAAACTTACCTAAATGGGATGAGCCTGCACAGCGCTACTGCCCTGCGGGTGTTTATGAAATCATGGAAAATGATGATGGTTCAAAACGCTTCCAGATTAACGCAGCCAACTGTGTTCACTGTAAGACTTGTGACATTAAAGACCCATCACAGAACATCACTTGGGTAACACCTGAAGGTGGCGGTGGTCCGAATTACCCGAATATGTAATTGCGAATCGCAATTGAGAAACCCAAAAGCAGTGCCTCGGCACTGCTTTTTTATACACAGTTTACAAAATTACCAAGGTATCATAATCCCTTACATTTTTCAGGTATTTCTCTATTCAAAAGCAGGCGATTGAATAACTTTCCTTGTTATGCTGTTTTTGCTTATTTTTTATCTTTTCTATTTTTAGTTTTTTATTTCGTTTTTTTCAGACTTGAACAACCGAAAATGTTGTTTTGTCAGCTTTTATACAATGCTATTCGGCATTTTATGCAGCACTTAGCACGGTAGCAAAATGTTGTAGATGCTGACTAAAACTGACTTGAGTGGAGTATAAAGCAGTACTTTGAGTTTTATCTTGCTCAAGCATTTGGTTGTTCTTCTTATTTTCATTAGAAGAGGAATTCCAACATGCTTAATTTAACAGACACCCTCAACCAACTTAAAAATGTGCAGGCACAACCTGCAGTCAGCTTATTTCTACCCACACATCGTACCTTTCCAGACAATCAGCAAGATGTGATTGCTCTTAAAAACCAACTTAAACAACTCGAAGAACGCCTGTTGGCAGACTATGACAAACGTCTGGTGGCACAAATTTTAGAACAGATTCATCATCAAACCAAAGATTTGAATCCCAACTACCATTTAGACAGTCTGGCTATTTTTGCCACAGCCGACAGTGCACAAGTACTGCGTCTGCCATTCCCTACCCAAGAACGTATTGTGATTGATCAACAATTTTCAGTGCGTGATTTTATTCGTGAGCTATCTTATGCAGTGCAATACTATGTGGTAGTGATCAGTCGTGAAGTTGGACGTCTGATTAAGGCCTCCAATGATCGTGTAATCCATGAGTTTTCTGTAGATGACAGCGACTTGAATGAACGACTGCCACATGGTGCATTTCCTGTTCAAAATGATAACTTATATAGCACCAGCGGTGCAGAACGTGCCACAGCCGCCAATGAAGACCGTTTACTCAAAGAGTTTTTAAACCGTGTCGATAAAAATGTGCAAACTGTACGTGCCAGTGAGCCATTGGGCTTGGTCATTGTGGGTGATCGACGCAATATCAGTTTTTATGAATCTATTTGCGACCAACCCAATGCCATTATTTTCAGTGTAGATAACGTCACTCAGCTAGAACAAGGCAGCGCACAACACATTATTGACAGTATTCAGACCGAGCTAAAAAGCCATCAACAACAATTGCATCAGCAACATGCGCAGCAACTGGATGAACTCTATGCCAGTGACCGTGTTGTGACCGATCTGCAGCAAATTTATCAGGCAGTGTTGCAAAATAATGTCGATACTTTATATGTTCAACAAGGCTACATGCAGACAGGTTGGGTCGATACCGACCAGCAACGAATTTATCTAGATCAAGCGCACGCACCTGACAGCGCACAAGCCACAGACGATGTGATCAACCATATTATTGATGCAGCACAGCAACACGCTGCCAATATCGTATTTATTCCTGCCGATTATTTACAGTCCAAAGCACCACTGACTTTAATGAGTCGCTATGCGGTCTAAAACTCAGTCCATTTG
Organism: Acinetobacter sp. SwsAc5; assembly: GCF_013391485.1. Classification (NCBI taxonomy): domain Bacteria; kingdom Pseudomonadati; phylum Pseudomonadota; class Gammaproteobacteria; order Moraxellales; family Moraxellaceae; genus Acinetobacter; species Acinetobacter sp. SwsAc5. The sequence goes on along the minus strand of NZ_JACAXD010000004.1, from coordinate 39,307 downwards.
ACTGTGATCTAAAAAACAGCCATGCAGATTTATCTACATGGCTGTTTCAATCAAGATTCAAACTTCTCATTCATACGCAAATCTACGCTTTTTCATGACTTTCTCATGAATAAAACGATCAATTAGAATCGAGTCGTTACCGCCAACTGTACCCGATGACTGTCGCTATGTGATCGCCCGCTATATTCATAATTCAAATTGATAAAACTATGTTGTCCAAAGTGAAGTTGTGAACCTAAGGCAGCATGATATTGACCTTGATCGGCATGCCATGCATCAAACTTCAGTTTCTCCGCTGTGCCTACATAATGGGTATCTAAATATGCTTTTTCCTGAATCGGTTGGCTGTAATACAAGCTGCCTTGCAATTGCCATGCTGGATTCAACTGGTAATTGGCTTGCAAACCTGCACCAAAATTCCAGCGCTGCATCACCAAATCATCTAAGCTGTTGACACCATCCTGCTGAGTTTGTTCGGCATGAACATAATGTTGGAACGAAGCGTCTAAATACGGTTGAATCTGCATTTTTTGACTGAGTGGATAGCTATAATCTAGACGCAAACCTGCGGCATACATTTGTCCATCAAACTGTATTTTTTGTGCTTGAGCATGACCACGCTGCGCGTCAACATCCACCTGCATGCCTTTTAACCATGCCGCGACACTTAAATCACGATTAAGCTGCTGTGCTGTCCCCATAGTTAGTGCATAGGCTTTGCTCTGACTGCTATTTTTTGAGCCTGTTTGTACGGCATCATCTAAGTTCAGTTGACTGAAATCGGCCTGCGCTGCCAAGGTCATCCCTGCCAGTTTTGTTGCCACACCAACACCTTGATGATGACTACGGCGCTCACTATTTAAGCCGACATAATCCATATCATAACTTTGGTAATCACCCGAAAACCAAAGCTGTTTGGGTTGTGCGGTTGCCAAACGCTGTGCAAACTGACGTTCTTGCTTGCTGCTTTCTTCTGCGACATTTAAAACGGTATTGGCATAAAAACTTGGATCAAGTTGATGAAACAGTTGATTCAATGCCTGCGTAGAAACTGTACTTTCAGCAGCATTGCTATAACGTATAGTTTGAGCAAAATTGTTAAATAAGCGATTGGCAAAAACTTTTTCAGCATCTTCCAGCGTTTCTAACTGTTGTTTCTGATCAAGACTTGCTAAAACTACATCTAAATTACGGGCAACCTGAGTACGTCCTTCAAGTTCAGCAGCAAGAGCCGCCACCGTTTCAGTCGATTTACGCTTTGCCGTAATCACCACATCGGTATTGATTGTATCTGCCGCACGTACAGGCTCGCCCGTTGCATTCAGTTCAGGACGATAACTAACTTGTGTCAACTCAAATAATGGATTGCTTGAGCGATAAGCATCGAACTCACGCTGTACGCCTTGTTGCGCACGTAATACGGTAGTTTGTGAACCTTGTGCAGTAATAAGTGGCTGATCAAGTGGCACTTCATCAAACAGGTTCAAAGTCCCTGCCAAATTGGCGGTTCCCGTTACCGTCAGCAAATTGCCAAAACGTGCTTTAAAACCCGCATGTTGCTGCTGATCTGCAGCAATCTGCATCGAATAGTTGCCTGTGATGGTTAAATTGCCTTCGTTATTTAGCCAACCGCCTGTTTGCTGCACATCACTGATGCTGCCATAACCCGTCAGCTCACCTGCATGTAACTGAAATTTTGATGGCCCATTATTGCCATTAATTTCCAGCACACCACCGCGAATAATCGAATCGCCCAAATATTGGTTATTGCCCGTAAATACCAGCTTACCTTCACCCGATTTAGTAAAGCCTTTATTCCCTTTTAAATCATTTGAAAAGACCGAAACAGGTGTACCTGCGGTATCTAACTGCACATCATCCCAATAAAAACCACCATAGCCCTGCGTGGCGGCAACAGTATCTAACAAGCCCCAACCGCTTTCATAAGTGATGGTTTTACCATGATGATCGCGGCTGTTACGATTGCGATTTTCCCACGCTGCTTCGCCTTCAATATAGAAGTTACCTTGTCCATCACGCCAGTAACTCCAGATATGCTCTGGAACTTCATCGACCTGCACAATGCCACGATAAGTTGGTGATTCAGCACGAATCTCGTCAAAATCTTTAGCTGTGCCTAAAATGGTTTGTACCAAATTGTGGTTTTTCATCCAGGGATAAGCAGCTTTAACCAATACTGCCGTACCTGTCACCCGCGCTGTAGCAGGTGATGTGCCTTTATAGTTTTGTAATTGACCACTATTGCTATAGTTTTGTGTGGATGATGGTGCAGCCAAACACCATTCTGCCGCATCACCACAAAGATTTGCGCCAGAAAAATCTTCACGTGGTGCAGAAACTGCAATAAAACCTTCTTTAAAACGTGGGTTAAAGTCGGGCAATAAAGTTTCATCGCTGGAGTTATCCAGACCTTCATTGCCTGTGGCTTTCAGCAACAATACATCCCGATTTAAAATTAAATCATGCACAGTTGCCAAGTCGCCATTGCCTACGCCTGTGGCAGCATCATAGCGTTCATTCCGAGTAAGCTGTGTCCATAAACCACTGTTGTCACCGCCCCAAGAGTTGTTAAAAATTTTAACCTCACCCTGACTGTCGCGATTAATTTTGCTGATAATTAGGAATTGATTGCCACCATTCGAGCCTGAGTCAATGCTGTCACTGCCATAAATCCGTGCATTACTTAAACCATTATTCCCCGCAATAATGGCAGCCATTTGTGAACCATGATCATGACTGGCTTGATGGTCGGTATAACTTAAATTTTCTAGACCTTGCTCACTGTAATAGCACAACGGATTTTGCGTACATACCACTTGGCTGTCATGTAAATTGACATTGTTCAGGTCAGGATTATTCGGATCAATCCCCGTATCAATAACACCCACATGCATATTACGGGTATCGATTTTGGTTTTTAATGCACCGAGTTCTGCTGCATAGTCGGCTTCATTTAAACCATACATGGCTTCGGTGAGATTACTGTTATTGCTTGAATCCATCACCGCATAGCCTGCAAGTGTGCCTGCACTGGCTTGTGGTTGGGCATTTTGTAGTTCTGCTTGCACTGCACGCACATACTGAGGTTTGCTCAGTTGTTCCGCGCTCACAGGCGCAACATAACTCGGCTGTTGCAGCAATGCTGCAGGATCAAAATAATGTTCTTCTGCTTCTGCCGCATCAATGATTGCAGCATCCATTTGAATCTCTGCAGCAGCTTCATCGTTGGTTGCAGGTGTTTCAAGAAATGCACTGTCTGTTTCGACTTCTAAAATGTTTTGTGAAGGTTCAGGTTCTTGAATCGCACTGCCCATCTCGATGTCAGAGGTATCTTGTGGTGCTTCAATATCTTGAATTGCACTATCGACCAAGACGGTGTCGGTTAAAACAGGCTCGGCTACTGGTGGAGCTACCACATCGACTGGTTGCTCTACTTCTGACGGAGGTGATTCAAGTGTAGGTATCGTATCAGGCTGATTGACATCATTATTTTCTAAAACGGTAGCATCATCGCTAGGTACAGCATCATTGCTGTCTAAAAGTGAATCTTCAGTTGGTGATGTATTGCCATGATCTGTACTGCCACCACTCAAACCACCGCCATTGGATGATGCATCGCCATGATCTAGCTCTAAATTCACAGGAGGTTGATCGGTAATGGGTGCAGATGGTGCGACAGGTTGCTCTACTCCGCTGCCAATGCCTTCATTTGTAGTCGGTTGATCTTCTTGGCTGACATTTTCTGCCCCCAACACATCAGTGACTTGAACCGTGCTTGACTGAGAGCCTGAACCCGATGAACAGCCTGAGATACTCATGGTCAATAAACACGCCACACTCAGTGGCTTTAAAGAAAAGTTTTGCTTTTTATCTAAAATCATACCGTACTCAATCAAAATGATGATAACGCAAGATTTATTGATGATTGATCACGTAAAAAATTAAGCAGATTTTGCTCAGTCTAAATGGCATATTTTTTTAAGATAAAGACAATCAGTTAAGCCCCCCAAAATTATTTTTCTTAACTTGACTACTTTAATGCGACAGCTTAATCAGCTTTTTCAGCCTTATAAAACATAAACACTGCCATATAACATTCAAACCAAGCAAAACCCCAAATCTGCTTAATTTTATCCCCAAATGTTCTGCAATCGAACTCAATAAACTGATCGCATTATAGGCTAATTTTTCCATATATTAAAAAATATTTAAAATAATTTTGTTAAAAATCAATAACTAAACAATATACTAAACTCACACTCTAAAAATTATTTCTTATACAACACACAGAGCTTTGTTAGATTTTGCACAAGCACACAACTTGCCCTATAAATGCAGAAAAGTTGAAAAGTCCCTTAAAAAATGTGTAGCAGATAACGCAACTCGTGGATCGTTTCGCCATTTTTTAACTCAAACTGTGAAGCAGGTTGGATTGATGCAAAATTGATGAAAAATTAAAAATAAAGTTGAACGTCATGGCTAAAAACACAAAAGGCATATTTCAACTTGCATGAATTGCAAATGAAATATGCCTATATGGATCACATGACTATTTTATCGTGTTTAAATTATAGTGTTCTAAAAGTGCTGAGGCTAATTTTTGCCTATTAGCCTTTTTTCACCAAATAATGAAATTCTTTATTGCCTTGCTCATCTAAGCGTTCTTCTTGCAATAACAACTCATGCCCCAAATGCATGCAAAATTTTGGAATATCCCAAGACGTCGAATTGTCAGTTGCAAACACTTCAACCACATCGCCAGACTTAGATTTGCGAATGGCTTGATGCAGCATCATCACAGGTTCAGGGCAACGCAAACCGCGGGTATTCAGTTGAATGCTAGGTGTGACAGGAAGTTCAGACATGCACAGACTCGATATTAAAACATCGGGCTAGTTTAGCATAAAGCGCAGCCTTGTTTTATGTGTTCCCGCTACGCACAGCAACACATCTCGTGACGTAATTGCCGTCATTTTCTCCCAAGATTAGCAATAGACAACTGTATTTTCTAAGGTATGATTAAGCTAAGTTTTTTAGATATAAAGAGTCTTTAGGAAAGATCATGCACGAGGAATCAGGCCCATCGTGGGGTATGCGTGGCCTAAGAAAATGGTTAGGCACTGCACCAGAAACCCGCGATGAATTGCTAAAATTAGTACAAGATTCACGTCGTTTTTTAGAACCCGATACGGTGGCAATGCTCGAAGGTGTTCTGGATTTACCTGCCACCAAAATCCGTGAAGTCATGACCCCACGTACCGCCATGATTAGCTTACAAGAAGATGATGAGCTACTCGACATTTTGCATGTACTGGTCGAATCGGCACATTCACGTTTTCCTGTGTTCTCATCTGACCAACCCGACAACGTGGTGGGGATTTTATTGGCAAAAGATTTATTGCCTTTACTGACCGAACAAAGAACCAAAGTCGATATTCGCGCCTTAATGCGTCAGCCGTTATTTGTGCCTGAAAGTGCTCGTTCAGACCAAGTATTGCGTATGCTCAAAAACACCCAAACCCATATTGCAGTGGTGATTGATGAGTATGGCACCACTTCGGGCTTGGTTACTTTAGAAGATATTTTAGAAGAAATTGTCGGTGAAATTGAAGATGAACACGACAATATTGACGAAGAAGCAGAATACATCATCCCCGATCACGACCCAAAAACGGCAAATACTTGGTTAGTACAAGCACTTACACCAATCGAACATTTTAATAATGTTTTAGATGCAGATTTTTCTGACGATGAAGTAGAAACTGTGGGCGGTTTATTGCTTCAGGAAATTGGTTTGGTGAGTGATTTGCAAGGACAAGTGATTGTGATTGGCAACTGGGAGTTTACCATTCTTGAAGCAGATGCCCGCACTATTCATCTGATTCGAGCCGTACGTCAATGAGGACTTTTTTTTCCAAGCTGTCTAATCCTGCAGAACATCAACAACTGCCCTTAATTTATCCATTAATCATTGCCCTATTGGCAGGTGCAGTGTTTAGTTTGGCACTTGCTCCCTATCATTACTGGTGGATTGCCTTACTTTCACCTGCTTTGCTGTATGCGACTTTAAGCAAACGCACCCCGAAACAGGCCTTTTTGATTGGTTGGTCTTACGGGATTGGGTTGTGGTTTGTCGGAGCATTTTGGCTCTATACATCCATTCACGTCTATGGCGACACCAATGCCTTTTTAAGCGTGCTGATGATTGTCATTATGGCGCTGTTGATGGGTTTGTTTACTGCCGTACAAACGTGGTTATATCGTCGGTTTTTCCCTGAAACACCACTGACTTTTGCACCGCTATGGGTATTTTTTGAATGGGCGAAAACTTGGGTCTTTACAGGTTTTCCATGGCTGTTTGCAGGTTATGCCTTCACCGAACGCTTTTTGGATAGCTATGCACCGTTGTTTGGTATTTTCGGGGTGTCTTTTGTGGTCATCTTGCTGGCCTGTGCGTTGGTTGAAGTCCTTAAAAAGCGTATCTTCTGGCTGATTCCATCGGCAATTTTACTTTTGGGTGCATGGGGTGCAGCACAACTCAGTTTTGTAACTGCAAAATCTGAAAAGCCACTCTCGGTTTCTCTGATTCAAGGCAACATTCCTCAAGACTTAAAGTGGCTAACCGAATACCAAATTAAGACCTTGGAAATTTATACCCGCTTGACCCGAACTGAATGGGGACGCGACATTATTGTTTGGCCTGAATCATCCATTCCAATGTTCCAGACCGATATTGAACCGTTTTTGGATGCCATGAAAACACAGGCTGAAAAAACGGGCAGTTCGTGGGTGACAGGTATTCCGTATTGGGACTTGCCTGAATCACAAGTGCAGCAACATCCAATGTATTACAACAGCATTATGGCAACGGGAGATGCGGCTGAAGGCTTGTATAAAAAGCAGCGTCTGGTGCCTTTTGGTGAATATATTCCGCTTTCAGGCTTACTGAGTTGGGTACTACCTGCGATGCAAAATGACCCATCCATGAGTGGTTTTTCACGTGGAGCGTCTGAGCAAAAACCGCTTGCAATTAAACAGCATCATTTGGGGGCAGCCATTTGTTATGAGGTGGCTTATCCGAACCTGACCCGCCGCAATGCTAGCCAAAGTGACTTTTTGATAACAGTATCCAATGATGCTTGGTTTACGGGTACTGCAGGGCCGTTGCAACATTTACAAATGGTACAAATGCGTGCCAAAGAAAATGGACGTTGGTTTGTTCGTGCCACCAATACAGGGGTGACCGCATTTATTGACCATCATGGACATATTGTCAAACAAGCGCCAATGGATCAGGAGTTTGTACTGCGTGGAGATCTGCCTGCCATGCAAGGTCAAACTCTGTATACTCAACTCAGCGATTGGCCTGTGCTGATTTTTTCATTGCTGTTGTTAATTCTAGGGTGGATTTATCGACCACGTCAGGTAGATGTGTCGTTTAAATCACGTCGTTAATAGTACTGTTCAATAGTGCTTAGAAACGACCATTCATAAAAAACCGAGCATTAAGCGCTCGGTTTTTTTTGGAGTTCACTGAATCAATATATAGACTCAACTCATCTTCTATTAAGGCTGATAATAAATGTCGGCATCGGTACCTTCACCACCCTGCTGACCATCTGCACCAAAAGAATATAAATCAAATGGACGACCTTCTGAACCCGGAATCACATATTGGATGTCATTATCCCAACTGTCTTTCGGATAGCCCCCTTTCACATAACCGCCTGGCAACCAGTTTTTAGCCGAAGCAGGCTGATTCACCAAGGCATCTAAACCGCCGTCTTGCATTGAAGGATATTTTTGATTATCGAGTTTGTATTGATCGAGTGCGCCAGCCACACCTTTTAAAGTAATAACCGTAGTATCTACTTTGGCTTTTTCACCACGTCCCATTACGTTCGGTACGATTAAAGCCGCCAACACACCTAAAATTACAATCACCACCATGACTTCAATCAGGGTAAAACCAGACTGTTTACTCGGTTGCTTCTGTTTCATTCAATCTCTCTCATTTATTTATATCAATTCGACATTTATTTTAGATTCTGTTTGAAGAACGATGCTTCAAAACGATTTAAATCATATTGTTCATATTCACAATTGGCAGCATTACCGCAATCACAATCACCAGTACAATACTCGCCATCAGTACCAACATCAACGGTTCTAATAATGCCAACAGGGTAGAAATCAGTGTGGTCACTTCACGGTCTTGCATGTCTGAAGCACGTGACAGCATACGGTCTAACTCGCCCGAGGCTTCACCACTTTTGATCATTTGTACCATCATCGGTGGGAAATAACCACTGCGCTCTAATTGCGTCGCCAAGTTACCACCTTCAGTGACTTTTTCTGCCGCCAAATTGACCGCATCACGAATGACCCAGTTGTTACTGACCGCAGCACCAATATTTAGCGCATCCACCAAAGGCACACCCGACTGAGTCAAAATAGACAAGGTACTGGCAAAACGCGCGGCATTAATCCCACGTGATAATTTTGCAAATAACGGCAACTTTAAGGTTAAACGGTCAAAGGCATAATGCCCTGCGGTGGTGCGTAAAAAACGCACCAACAACAATACCCCCACCACAGAAGCCACCAGTAAAAACGGCCATGCAACACGAATAAAATCACTGGCTTTCATTAATGCCACGGTGATCCACGGCAAGGCATCTTTGCTCTGATCAAAGGTTTTAACAATATCGGGTACGACATAAGTCATTAAACCCATCACAATCGCAAAAGACATCAGCATTAAAATGATGGGATAAATCATCGCCCCTTGAATTTTTTTCTGCATGGCAAAGCGGTTTTCGGTGTAATCTGCCAATTGTTCCAGAATTAAATCCAAATGCCCCGAACGCTCGCCTGCGGCAATGGTGGCAATATATAAGTCTGGAAAACGCCCCGATTGTTGTAAAGCATTGGCCAGTGAATAACCTTCCAAAACTTTGGAACGCACCGACATCAGCAAATTTTGCACATGGGCTTTTTCACTTTGTTTACCCACAGCGCGAACGGCTTCTTCCAAAGGAATCGCAGCAGCCACCAAAACCGATAACTGACGGGTCAGCAAAGCCAAATCATAGGCGGTGATTTTTTTCTGAAACCATTGTTTGCCACTGTGTTTATCTTTTTGTTCAACGGTATCGACACTGACAGGAATCCATTCTTTGTCACGTAATTGCTGACGGATTTGTCGTGCAGAATCACCCTCTAAAACACCTTTTTGCTGCTTCCCTGAAGCGTCAATGGCAGTAAATTGATATGCTGGCATTGTAATGCTCTAATTTTCCAAAATTTCTTGCAACGCAGTTGCGTCTGACCACTAAAATCATTCATATTCTTAGATATAAATTCTGTGCTCACTCTAACACATGCCAAAGTCGAGCACGAAGCCATTTTTCACAGGACGATACGACTTTTTCTATGCCAGATTCCACTTTAGACCCACAGCCTGTTTATCGTATTCGAGTGGCTGTACCCGTATATCTTTACGACTGCTTCGATTATATGCTCAGTGCAGCACAATATCAGCAAGCAGAAGTGGGCGCGCGGGTCTTGGTTTCTTTTGGTCGGCAAAACTTGGTCGGAATTATTGTCGAAAAACTGGCACTCGACACCCCAATTGATCCACGTTTTAAACTCAAAGCCATTAGCGAACTTTTAGATGAGCAAGCGATTTTAGACCCTAAAGTTTTAACTTTGTTGACATGGTCGGCACAATATTATCAATTCCCGATTGGTGAAGTGATGCAAAGTGCCTTACCTAGCTTATTGCGCCAAGCCAAACCCTATAATTTATTGGCACGTACTTGGAAATTGTTGGATGCACATGCCGAAGCTAAAATTACACGCTCAGAAAAACAACAAGAAGCCTATAAAATTTTAAAGCTGCATCCTTCGGGAACTTCTGAAAATATTTTAAATTTGGCAGGCATTGAAACAGCAACCCTAAAAGCCTTGGCGAATAAAGAAATTTGCGCATGTGTTTTGGAAGCCCAAGATTTTAGCCCAATGCCAGTGACTTTGGCGCAAATGCCTTTAACCCCTAATCCAGATCAGAAAAAAGCCATCGACAGCGTACTTAAAGTACGGCAGCAATATAAGGCATTTTTACTGGATGGTTTAACGGGTAGCGGTAAAACTGAAGTGTACTTACACATCATGCATGAGGTACTAAAACAGGGCAAACAGGTGTTGGTGTTAGTACCTGAAATTGGTCTAACGCCACAAACCATTAGCCGTTTCCAATCGCGTTTTCACTGCCACATCGCCCTCTTACATTCAGGTTTAAATGATTCCAAGCGTTTGCAGGCGTGGCAAGCCGCACAAACGGGCAAAGCCTCGATTATTTTAGGTACACGTTCTGCGATTTATACCCCATTGCCAAATTTAGGCTTGATTATTTTAGATGAAGAACACGACCTGTCTTTTAAACAGCAGGAAGGTTTTCGCTACCATGCCCGTGATGTTGCGCTCTATCGTGCCCATCTGGAAAATTGCCCTGTTATTTTAGGTTCGGCAACTCCAAGCATTGACAGCTATGCACTAGTCGATCAAGGCAAAATGCAATGTCTGGAATTAAATCAACGCGCGGGCACGGCACTCATGCCCAAAATCCACCTGATTGATTTAAAAATTGCCAAAAAACAGCACGGTATTAGCCAACAATTGATTGATGAAATCAAAAAACGCTTGGCTAAAAAAGAACAAGTTTTGGTGTTTTTAAACCGACGCGGCTATGCACCCGTATTGATTTGTGAGAGCTGTGCATGGCAAGCCAAATGCCCGAATTGTGATGCCAACTTTACCTTGCATCATCAACCTTATACACATTTGCATTGCCACCACTGCGGTACGATTCATCGTAAACCTGAGCAATGCCCTGCCTGCAACCATGCAGAACTCAAACCAATTGGCATGGGCACTGCCAAAGTCGAAGACAGTTTAAACGAGCTGTTTCCCAATGTAGATGTGATTCGGGTAGATCGTGACTCAACCAGTCGTGTTGGCAGTTGGCAAAAAATTTATGACCGTATTCAACGCAGCGAACCACTGATTTTATTGGGCACGCAAATGCTGGCCAAAGGGCATCATTTTCCGTATGTGACATTGGTGGCAATTTTAGATATTGATTCAGGCTTACTTAGTGTGGATATTCGCGCACCTGAACGCACGGCTCAACTGATTGTGCAAGTGGCGGGACGTGCAGGGCGTGGTGAGCATAAAGGTGATGTTTATTTGCAAAGTGTGCGTCCTGATCATCCACTTCTCACCACATTGGTCGAGGGAGATTACCGCAAGTTCGCCAAACAAAGTTTAAAAGAACGCAAAGCTGCACAATTACCGCCTTATCGTTACAGTGCTTTGATTCGCTGTGAATCTAAAAGTCAGGAATTAAACCAGCAATTTTTACAACAACATGCACAATGGCTTAGAGAACATTCAGAACAATTAATTGAAATTTGGGGGCCGATTCCTGCGCCAATGGAACGTAAAGCAGGACGTTTTCATGCACACATGGTGTTGTTGTCTAAAGATCGGGCACGCTTACATTTTTATATCAGGAACTGGTGGCAAAATATGTTGCATGAAAAGCCATCCAGCATGAAACTAAGTTTAGATATAGATCCGCAAGAATTTAGCTAATACTGTAAATTGAAACTTAGCTGTATCAGCACTTATTTCAATAATCCACCGCTTTAAACTTTGGATGACCACATGTCCTTATTGTTACAAATAACCATTTTTCTAGGCGCTTCATTGGTTTTGGTTCCCTTACTAAAACGCTTTGGTATTGCGACCGTATTGGGCTATTTGTTTACAGGCATTTTGCTAGGGCCTAGCGTATTCAATATTGCCAGCGACCCCGATGATATTCAGGAACTGGCAGAATATGGTGTGGTGTTCCTGATGTTTATTATTGGCTTAGAACTGCGTCCACAACGGCTGTGGGAAATGCGCAAGCCCATTTTTGTTTTGGGTAGTTTACAGGTCGGCATCACGGGTATTCTACTTGCAATCTTGGCTTTTTTTGCCTTACAGCAAGGCATTGCCTCAAGTGTGGTGATAGGTTTTGCACTGGCACTTTCCTCTACAGCCTTTGTGCTACAAATGTTGCAAGAAAAGCAGCAACTCAACAGCAGTTATGGACAACAATCCTTTTCCATTCTGCTGTTTCAAGATATTGCCGCCATTCCTTTAATTGCCATCATTCCCATGTTAGCAGGTGCAGAATCGACTCATCATGGCATTGCTTATTTTGCTGCAATCATGGCGACCTTTAGCGGTTTGTTCTTATTTAGCCGTTATCTCATGCGTCCATTTTTTCGTTTTGTGGCTAAAAGTGGCGCACATGAACTGATCACTGCTGTCGGTTTATTCATTGTACTTGGCGTGGTCAGCATTATGGATGTGCTGGGCATTAGCACCACCTTAGGTGCATTTTTAACAGGCGTATTGTTGGCAGATTCCGAATTTAGACATGAGTTAGAAGCCAGTATTGCCCCATTCAAAGGCTTATTGCTAGGCTTATTTTTTATGACCGTCGGGATGAGCACCGAACTGGCAATCTTAATGAATACCCCTTGGCTGATTGTAGGCGGTGCATTGCTGCTCCTGCTCATCAAACTGATTAGCCTCACGGCCATTGCCCGTTATTTCCAATATTCTTGGCGCAATAGTTTGTTGTTGGCGACTTGCTTGGCACAAGGCGGTGAGTTTGCCTTTGTGGTGCTCAGTGTCGCACAAAGTGAAAGTGTGCTCAGCCAGGCCATGCTGCAACCACTGACCTTAATTGTGACTTTGTCGATGGTGTTGACCCCAATTTTATATTGGTTGATGAGCAGTCAAATTATTCCTCGCTTAGAACGTGAAAAATCGCCTGAATATGACGAAATTCCCGATACACATCACCCCATGATTATTGCGGGTTTTGGTCGTTTTGGACAAATTATTGCCCGTGTGGCGTACTTGCAGCATCTGCACTTTACTGCCATCGACAGCAATATGGATAAAATTGATTTTGTGCGGAATTACGGCGGTAAAGTCTATTATGGCGATGCCACTCAACCTGAAATTTTACGTGCCGCAGGCATCGAGCATGCCAAAATCTTTATTCTAGCCATTGATGATATTGAAGACTCAATGAACGTGGCACGGCATATTCGCCTGAATTATCCAGCGCTAAAATTACTGGTACGCGCTCGTGATCGTCATCATGTGCACTTATTGCGCGATTTAGGCGTTACCTATATTTGGCGTGAAACGTATTTATCCTCTTTAGGCATGGCCTATCAGGCTTTGCGCGATTTGGGCATTAATGAAAAAGATGCCTATAAAAGCATTGAGTTGTTCCGTGATTATGATGAACAACTCTTGGCACAACAGCAGCACATTTATACCGATGAACAAAAAGTATATGAAACCCATCGTAACGCTTTGGCAGAACTGGAACACCTGTTTGAAAGTGATGCACAAAACCGTGAAATGCCCTTGGGTGTCGATTTAAAACGCGGCTTGCATAGCAGTCATATTGATGTAACACGTGATGCAGCAAACTGACTTGTGTTTTACAATATTGCCACCATTAAAACAGGGTTATGGAGAATTTTATGTCTGATTTACGCCAACGCTTTTTTATTGAAGATAGCCCTGTTCGTGGTGAAGTAGTTCATCTCGAAGAAGCTTTGCAAACCATTTTAAAACAACGTGATTATGTGCCTGCGGTGCAAGTATTGTTGGGAGAAATGCTTTGCGCCACTGCCCTACTGGCCAGTACCCTAAAAATTAAAGGGCGTATTAGCTTACAAATTCAGGCATCTGGCACATTTAAATGGGCTATGGCGGAATGTAACCATTTGGGTGAAGTACGTGCGTTGGCAGACTACGAACAAGACCCGCGCTTTTTAAACGCTGAAGACAGCAGCACCGTCCTGAAAAGTTTGGTCAGTCCTGTACTGTTTATTAATATCGAGCCTGAATTTGGTGAGCGTTATCAAGGTATTGTGCCTTTAGACAAAGCCAATTTAGCTGAATGTTTAATGCAGTATTACGACTTATCGGCACAAATTCCAACTCGTATTGTGTTGGCAAGCAATGCTGAACGTGCGGGCGGTTTGCTGATTCAATTGTTGCCGCGTAACAGTGAAGAAGAACAACAACGAGTCGATGAAGATTTATGGCCGCGTGTGACCATGCTGACTGAAACCTTAAAAGCGGAAGAATTGACTGATTTAGACGTCAATGAAATTTTGTACCGTTTGTACAATGAAGAACAAGTGCGTTTGCCTGAAGTAGAAGCCTTACGTTTTGGTTGCACTTGTTCCAAAGAACGCTGTGCCAATGCCTTAATGCAGATTGGCGTTGCTGCGGTGCGTGAAACTTTGGAACATCAGAACCCAATTACTATGGATTGCCAATTCTGCAGCACACAATATAGCTTTAGTGCCGAAGAAGCCTTAGGTTTATTCGGAGAACATCTCAGCTAAATTACATGGCGAATACCGTGATTAATGTGTGATGCAATACTGAAAATTCACCAAAAATGAGCAGTCCATTCTGCTCATTTTTATTTGCGTGACGATCATCGTCAAAACCTATTATTTTATTACTTTTCATGTGATTAATTTCACAAAACTTTCATGCAATTACTAGAAAATACCGCGTAAATTAGGTATAAATAATCCCATATTTTTTTTATGCCTTTATATATTTTAGGCTGCTTCTTCTCTGGGATATTGATTTTATGAACACCCTGTTCTTTTCTCGTTTAGCATTCATCAGCGCGATTTGCTGTTCAAGTTTAGCTTATGCAGCCAATGCAGACCCACTTTTGGGCAAATGGAAAACATTAGACTACCGCACAGGTTTTTCATTGTCTGACGTAGTCATGAGTAAAGATAAACAAGGTGCGTATGCCGCTACGATTATAGAACTACGTGCGGTTCCTGGCGCACCGCGTTTGGAAAATTGCACACTCTGTACGGGTAAAAATAAAGATAAGCCACTGTTAGGTTTTGTGCCATTAAGTCACTTAAAAGCTACGCCAAGCAATCAAATTGAATTTTATGAAGGTGACTATTTAGACCCGCGCACAGGTAAACAATATAAAACTCGTGCACGTTTAAGCAGCAATGGCAAACATTTAACCCTTTATAATGTAGACCTTGCCACCAATGCCAGCCGCAAAATGACGTGGGTGAAATACTGATTTTATTCCTCACCAATGCGATAAAAGCTGTGTTCTGCACACTTTTATCGGAATGATTAGATTTAAATTACCAACTCCATAACACTTATATCTTTTCCTGCCTGACATCTCACACTGCTCAATTTGCTTGTTTATTACATTCTTGCTATAAAACCCGAAATAGAATTTTTACTCTATTTTTTAAAATAACAATTTTGGGGATGCTGTTCATGAAAATAAATTTCAGAGGGATTTTTGCGGGTTTCGTTTTAACAACCCTCTCAAGTGTTGGCTTTGCAGAAAGCGATCTACTGGTCGGTAAATGGAAAACCATTGATGACCGCACTGGTTATTCACGTGCCGATGTCGAAATTCGCAAAAAGCCAGATGGCACTTATGAAGGCATTATCGTGGAAACCCGTAATATTCCGGGTGCAGAAAAAATGGTGATTTGTAGCAATTGTCCAGGTAACTTAAAGAATAAACCTTTTATTGGCTTGCCATTTATTTGGGGCTTTAAACAAGATGCTAAAAACCCACGTGAATTTAACCAAGGTCATGTTTTAGACCCAATTGGCGGTAAAGTTTATAAAGGCAAAGCTCGTTTAAGCGCTAACGGTAAGCGCCTCACCTTACGTGGCTATGTAGGTGTTTCAGTGATTGGTCGCAGCGTGACTTGGGTAAAATACTAATTCCAAAAACTAAGATATTGATTTACAGGGTTCTTTTTAAAGAGCCCTTTTTATTACCAAATTTTGAAACAATCCTTTTAAACACCGTACGACCGTTCAATCCAAAATATTGAAATAAAGGATGGCATTGAATAAAAAATAGACTAATATCTATAAGACATCTATACGCACAAGCCAAATTGACACATCAATATAACAGGCGTGAGCACAGCAAAGGGTTGGCTGAATTTCACCAAAGGAATACAAATAAAAGATTCTATTACAGCGTACACAGGCTAAATTAAAGAGAATCACTTATTGGATATCCACCAATTATTGATGTAAAGCAATCCCTCATTTCAGGCGAGCCAACTCGTTTGAATTCGATCAGAAGGAGTATGCCATGACCACCATTTTATATCGTGAAATCACTTCAGACGGACAGCACACAGAAATTATTGAAGAATTTACCCAGTTAGATTTAAAAAAATTTGCCGAAGCGTGTGGGCAAAGCCCTGAATGGGTCTTACAACTTTTAGAATATGACATCCTGCCTTCCCGCCCTGCCGAACGTATCCACCAATTTTTTGGTGAAGATGTCAGCCGTGCACGCCAAGCCTATCGGCTGCAACGTGATTTTGATGCCAGTTTTTCAGCTGTCGCCATGATGCTTGACCTGATTGATGAAGTGCAAAAATTACGTAAAGAAGTTAAACATCTGAATTTTCAACATAGTTAATCCTCACGCTCTAGCTGTGTGATTCATCACCTTGCTAGAGCGTTTTTCTTTCTATGCCCGTAAATTTTTTTGATGAGAATGATCTACACAATGAAAACTAAAGACTGCAACAAGAAGATTAAAAATATGTTTCCTGAGTTTCGTGATTTAATTCAGGGATTACGCGACAGCAATCCACATTTTTCAAAAATTTTTGAAGATCACGAACAGCTAGACCGTGAAATCAGCCAGTTAGAGCTTGATCCTGTGCATCAAATTAATGATGACATTGAAGCGCTGAAACGCAAAAAATTAAGACTAAAAGATGAAATGTATCACTTGCTGCGTAATGCACAAAATGATCAATTGGCTTAAAAATACATACAAGTCTGAACTGCAAATCCTCATACGATCAAATGCAGGACACAGCAAGAAAAGACAAAAAGCAAAACAAGATGGCGTATTCAAGTCTGAAAACAGCATTCAAAAAACTGCCATCTTGAGCTAAGTGTCTGCCTATCTGGTTCAATCTGTGTATAAGCTTATCAGTCCTATGGATAACTTTTGAGGTCTGTGGACAACTTTTATCAACGAATTATCTTGTGACATATATTGGATGTGGAACTCAATTTATCACCACATCTGCAAGTCTATCTTCTGGATTATTTAATTTTAGTCAGTTTTTCGACTTCTTTAATGGTGCCTTTCACGGTTTGCTTAATGGGTTCATAGTCTAAAAACCAAAATAAATTCATGGTTTGGTCATTATGTTGCTGTGCCAACATATCAATCACACTTTTTTCACCCAGACCGACAAGGTGCCTACGATAAAAATAATACAGCAACAACAAAGTAGTCATCACCATTACCCCAAGCATGATCCAAAAGGCCTGTGCGTGTTTCAGCCCCGGCATAAACTCAAAGTTCATACCATACACCCCTGTAAATAAAGTCAAAGGTGCAAAAACTGCGGTAATGATGGCTAAAATCCGCATGTTTTCATTGGTCTGGTTGGCAATAGCAGAAAAATGCAGATCAATTGCGGTTTGCACTGCAGAGCGTAAGCGAATGGTATGCTTTTGAATTCGTTCAATGTGACTGGTCAAATCATCCAAACGTACCAAAATAATATCCTGCCGTTCACTACGTTTTTTGCCACGTAAATGTGGGTAGTTATCGACAATTTCATCACGCAATTCCTGCAAGGCTTCTATTTGCTCTTCACATAAATTTTCAACTTGCTGAAACGCCATATTTTCTTGCAGCAATTGATGCCAACGGGTAAAACGACGATGTCCCTGCAACAACTCTTGTTGCCAATATTCCACACGGCGGGTTAGCGGCATGCGAATATCCAAGTAATCATCCGCTACCAAATTCAGTAAACGCAACGTTAAATCTAGTGGTGTTGCTGCCAATTTGCGTGCTTTATTCTGTTCTTCAATCGGGCGTTGTACCGCTGCTTCCACACGTGACAAATAGCTTTCCATGACTTTATTGCCCTGTTCCCGCACACTAATCAAAATCTGCGGTGTCATAATAAAGCTCATCGGCGTAGTGGCCAGTCCAAAAATCCGTTCATGTTTCTCCCCGACTTGTTGCCCTGTTGCAATACGGTCTTCGGGTGTGATCAGTTTACGGAAAATCAATAAGTCATAATCATCTAAAGTATCAAACGCACATGGATGCTCTATATTTAAAATATCGCGCACATGATATTCATTGAGCGATAATTGACTGTACTGAAAAATCTCTTGTTGCCACTGTTCTGCACGGTTAAGCACATCATCACGGGTGCAATCAATCCAGATAAATTCAGGCTCAAGCCCTTCAATTGGCTGTTTTTGCACATAAATATTGGTTTTATGATTGGTATGCAGATAAAAATAATAACTTTGCATAGAACGGGCACTCTATTTCAGTTTTCTTGTACGGTTTTTTGAGATTTTAAGATGTACTCAGTTTAAGCATGGATCAGGCTTCTTTTCAAATACATGCTGTAATTTATGCCGCTTTTCATACAACAAAGATGGTTTGTACGATGCAACAAAATTTTTAGCATAAAAAAACCCGCATTCAGATTGAATACGGGTTTTTTGACCATTTCAGATCATCAACACAGCATTACGCTTGTTCGATATCTTTCATAGTTAATTTGATACGACCACGGTTGTCTACATCAGCAACCTGTACTTTCACTTCCTGACCTTCTTTCAACACGTCTGCAACGTTGGCAATACGCTCATTTGAAATTTGAGAAATGTGAAGTAAACCGTCAGTACCCGGAAGGATATTTACGAACGCACCGAATTCAACAATACGGATTACTTTACCTGTGTAAATTGTACCCGGCTCGATTTCAGCAGTTAAAGCCTGAATTTTTGCAACAGCAGCTTGTGCAGCAGCTTTGGTTTCACCAAATACGCGCACTGTACCGTTGTCTTCAATATCAATTGCCGCTTTAGTTTCTTCAGTAATTTGGCGGATGGTAGCACCACCTTTACCAATCACGTCACGAATCTTGTCTGGGTTGATGTTAATCACTTGGAAAGTTGGTGCATGCATTGAAATTTCTGGACGCGCACGTGAAATCACTTGGTTCATTGCATTTAAGATATGCATACGACCTGCATAAGCTTGATTTAATGCAACTTCCATGATTTCTTCAGTGATGCCTTCAATCTTGATGTCCATTTGCAATGCAGTAATACCGTTGGCAGAACCCGCAACTTTAAAGTCCATGTCGCCAAGGTGGTCTTCATCACCCAAAATGTCAGAAAGTACAGCGAAACGCTCGCCTTCTTTCACTAAGCCCATTGCGATACCCGCAACTGGTGCTTTCAATGGAACACCTGCATCCATAAGTGATAACGATGCACCACAAACAGACGCCATAGAAGATGAACCGTTTGATTCAGTGATGTCCGATACGATACGAATCACATACGGGAAGCGATCTGCTGCAGGAAGAACTGCTTGCACACCACGACGTGCCAAACGACCATGACCAATTTCACGACGTTTAGGGCCAGATTCACGACCTGTTTCACCTACTGAATATGCAGGGAAGTTGTAGTGCAACATGAAGTTGTCAGTTTTAGTACCCGATAAGGTATCAACCATCAAGGCATCACGTGTATTACCTAAAGTGGTGGTAACCAAAGCCTGAGTTTCACCACGGGTAAACAATGCAGAACCGTGCGCACGGTCTAGAACGCCAACCTGTACGTCAAGCGCACGAACGGTTTTGGTGTCACGACCATCAATACGTGGTTTACCAGACAAGATGTTGTCACGTACGGTACGGTATTTAAGATCTTCAAAGAGTTCGTTCAAGTCATCTGCAATGCCAGTTTCGTCATTTTCAGGAACGAATTGCGCAACTGCTTCTGCTTGAAGTGCATCTAATGCAGCATAACGGTCTTGTTTGATCGCAATGGTGTACGCTTCAGAAATTTTTGCTTCAAACGCTTCTTTTAGTTTTGCACGAAGGTCTTCGTTTTTCTCTGGAGCAGTCCAAGTTGATTCAGTTGCACCTGCAGCCGCAGCAAATTCTTTGATCGCTTGAATCGCGATTTGCATTTCGTCATGACCGTAAAGCACTGCGCCTAACATTTGGTCTTCTGAAAGTTCTTTTGCTTCAGATTCAACCATCAATACAGCAGATTCTGTACCTGCAACCACAAGGTCAAGGTCAGATTGCGCCATTTGTTCAAAGTTCGGGTTAAGCACGTATTCGCCGTTGATTAAACCCACACGCGCCGCACCAATTGGGCCACGGAACGGTGTACCTGCAATTGCAAGTGCAGCAGACGTACCTAACATTGCAGCAATGTCAGCTTCCATGGTTTTGTCAGAAGATACAACAGTCGCAGTAACTTGAATTTCGTTGTAGTAACCTTCTGGGAACAACGGACGAATTGGACGGTCAATTAAACGTGAAATTAAAGTTTCTGCTTCAGAAGCACGGCCTTCACGCTTACCATAACCACCTGGGATACGACCTGCAGCATATTGTTTTTCTTGATAGTTAACAGTCAGTGGGAAGAAATCTTGACCCGCTTTTGCTGTTGGTTGAGCAACCACTGCAACCAATACAGTCACGCCACCCATAGTAATCATTACCGTGTTGGCTTGACGCGCTACACGACCAGTTTCAAGTACAACTTGGTGCTGACCAAATTGGAATTCTTTACGAATAATATTAAACATCGACATGTTTTATTTTTTCCTAGTTCTTGTGAACAATTATTCTCGTGGAGACCCCTAAGGTTTGGCATTCACAATACAATTGTTTAGGTAAATGACAAAGCTTAGAAGCCGACCTCACTCGAATGAAACACGATTTTTAAACACAAAGAAGGAGCGAATCATTCGCCCCTTCCACTGATCTAGCCAAGGCTAGATATACTTTAGTTTTCAGTAATACAGCATTCAACATGCAATAGTCCGAAAATAAAAGCTTAAATCGAATTAACGACGTAAACCTAAAGCAGCAATCAATGCGCTGTAACGAGTCACATCTTTGCCTTTAAGGTAGTCAAGTAACTTACGACGTTGGTTAACCATACGGATTAGACCGCGACGGCTATGGTGGTCGTGTTTGTGCTCTTTGAAGTGACCTTGTAAGTCATTGATTTGAGCAGTTAAAAGCGCTACTTGAACTTCTGGTGAACCAGTGTCGTTTTCAGCACGAGCAAATTTAGCGATGATCTCTGCGCGATCTGCGTTTGTTAAAGCCATTCGATTTCTCCGAGATGCTTAATAAAAAGATTTGATACCGATCAATTGATTGCTCAATTGACTGCCGTGCATCACTACAGCAAGGGCATTATTTTAAGGCAAAAACGTGCCGATTGCAAAACAGAACGACAAACAAGCACTTTTAATTTTGAGATGTACCAATAAAAGTATGATTTATGCTAAGGGTATACACATCATGTTAGGTATAAAGTGTCTAAGGAAAATAAATATACAATTGTATATGATTGATAATATGTAATATTTTGCCAACTGCTTTTCATCCACTGGAATATTTTGCCGTTAAAATAAAACAGCCCGAGCATAGCTCGGGCTGTTTTTTGCGCTGTAGTTTCTTGTCTTATTATTCTTATTGTCTTGTTTATTGTGGTTATTTGCGCGTTTTCGCGTCTTATTCTCTGAACATTCCTGTTCTTGCTTTCACGTCCTTGTGTGGTAGATTTTGCCACAATACTAAAGTGAAAGAAGTCGTATTTCTCGTATCTGTTTGTAAGCTTTTTCTTACAACAGGTAAGCATTGTCAGCATTTTGCAAATCACCCAAACTTACAGGCATAAAAAAGCCCTGTAGTCTCTCCCAAAACTACAAGGCTTAGCGGCTGTAAGTTTCCTCTTCTCACTCACGTCCTGTCAGTTCGCTGTCTTTCGACATTTATCGTTATTATTCTGCGATTATGCTCAACTATCCCTATTGAGCTTTTTATGTGAAGTCATCTTCTCAAAAAGATCTTGAAATCTCTATGCGCAAATTTCTCGAATCAATGTAAGCCATTTCGTACAAAACCATCTCTTATTCAGTTTTACTTAACAATCCAAAGCGTCATTAATTCTGGCTAATAAACCACTGCTGCGACGGGTACGAATCATCAAAGCTTGCTGCAAAGCTTGCGCATCAACCAACAAACTTACGACTTTTTTAGCACGGGTAATGGCAGTGTAGATCAGCTCCTTACTCAGCAAGTTTTTTGCCGCAGCATCCAACACCACAGCTGTATGAGTAAATTCAGAACCTTGCGATTTATGAATAGTAAGTACAAATGCGGTTTCAATATTTTTAGGTAAGCGTGTTGCAGGCACCCACTTATTTAAACTTGGAAAATATACTTCAAACTGGCGCTGATCATTCTGCTCTCGCATAAAACAGATGCCAATATCACCATTCGACAACCCCAGTTGATAATCGTTATAGGTCATCATGACGGGGCGTCCTGCATACCAATCGCCATGTTTGGTTTGTTTTAACTGTTGCAACAAGCGTTTTTCAATCTGCAAATTCAGTTGTTGTAAACCCAAATGACCATGACGAATTGCGGTTAAAATACGGTAATCATCAAATACATTCACCACATTCTCAACATGCACTTGAAATGCTGTACTTGATTGTTCCAAGCCCAAAGTATGTGCTTTTAATACCGCTACATAAGCCTGATAACCATACATCAGCTGATCATAATAATGCGCTAAATTTTCCGCTGAAATTTGCCCATTTTGCTGAGGTAAATATTGCAGTTGTAGGGCATCTATTTCGACTTGCTTAAATTGAATTGGCTTTAATTCACCTGCTGCCACGACTTGCTGTTCAAACTCAGCCAAAACCTGTGCAGGAGAATGTTCTTGCTGAATAAACTTCGCCATTGCGCCAATTTTTGCACCTTCAGCAAAACGACGTGTGGTCACTAAATTGACACGGTTATTTGCGAGTTCAGGCACTTGCTGTAAATCGGCCAATACTGTACCGACATCGACTGAAGCCAATTGATTGGCATCGCCCAACAGAATTAAACGTGCCTGCGCAGGAATGGCGGCCAATAACATCTGTGACAGGCTTAAATCCAGCATCGAAGCTTCATCGACTACAATCACATCGTAAGGTAAAGGTTGTTTGGCGTGAAAACGTGGCTTGCCTGTATTGCCCAGACCCAATAAACGATGCAACGTCACAGGTTGTAATTGACGCAAGGCATCGACATTAAACGCTTGTAAAGCTTGACTATTCAAAGCATTTTGCAAGGCTTCCTGCATCCGCTGTGCTGCCTTGCCTGTCGGTGCCGCCATCGCAATCCGAATATTTGGTAAAGCTTGATTGAGCACCGCAATAATATGCGCCAAAGTATAGGTTTTTCCTGTACCTGGCCCACCTGTGATAATGCTCAAACTTTGAGTTGCCGCAGTCTGTAACGCTTTTTGCTGCTGAGGATCTTGTAATAAATTAAGCTGTTCGGCTTGTAATTCAAATGACAATGGCAGCTGCGCCTGAATCCGTAAAATATCGCTGGCGACCTGATGTTCCAGTTTCCAGTAGCGATACAAATACAAACGCTGCCCATCAAATACAAACGGTGCAATTTGTGGATCAGGATTTAAAGCGCTACGCTGCAAGTTCATGTGCAAATGTTGCAATGCCGCCACTTGTTCTGCGGTTGCAGGAATACAGCTATCCCCTTGCTGAATAGCATCGAGTACCTGTTGCATCAAAATTTGCGCTGAAGCATCAAAAGTGACATTGCTAAATGGCGGCTGACATAGGTAATCCATCCACGCCTGCATTGGCGTTTGAGCTGAATTTAAGTGAATATGCTTGTTTTCCACACAGTTATCCTCAAAGTTATCCACAGGATAAGCAATTGTTTTATTAAGTCGATAAGCTGACTTAGCGTTATTTTTTAAGTTCAAAGTAACCCAATATTTGATCTAGTTGCAGAATAAATTCCGCATCTGGCCGCCAATGACAAACCCCTTGCCCTGCTTGCCCCTGCATACCACGCAAATACAAATAACTGGCTCCACCCAAATGTTGCCGAATATCATAATCTTGCAAACGACTGCCCAAATAACGGTGCAACGCCACCAAATACAAGGCCGCTTGTAACCAATAACTCGATTGGGTCATGTTGTGTTCAAGGTTGGTTTTTTCATAATCGCGCTGATCGGCACCCAAATAATTACTCTTATAGTCGGCAATGTGATAACACTGCCCATCAAAATAAACCAAGTCAATTGAGCCTGTCAGATAACGCGCAGTAGCGGCTTCATTTAAATCTTGAATAGGATGTCCCGCATCTTCAAACAATTGCTGAATTGCTTGAATAAATAAGCGCTGATCTGCCAACGCCAAATAGAATGGAAACTCTGATAAATAATGTGCAGTAGATAAGGCGGAAAGCTGGAAAGTATCGTGCAAAGGAGTATTCAACACATCCTTCAGCCACTCGGTCATGTGCGCAAAAATATCTGCTTCCTGCACAGTCGCGCTGCCTTTGGCAGTGTCGAGTTTTGCAATCAAATCTACCAATAACACATCTGAATTAAACTCTTTGTCGTTATGAAAACGGCGTTTGACTTCTTCAAAAATGTCATCATGACTGGCTTGAAAGTCGATATATTCAAAGAGTTTATGTAAAAAACTCCCCGCTTGAGTACCACGCTGAAAATTAGCTTTGATCCATGCAATCGGTTGAGCCACCTGTACGATTTCCTGTTCCGTTTCGACAGGTTCCTGATTGATTTCGTCGGCAGCAGCAGCCTGCTCCTCGCTTGCCAATGCCAAAGTATCGCTACGCATGGCGGCAGGTAAATGTTGTGCCAAGCCACTAAAACTGGTTTTGGTTCGTGGATAAAAGCGACGCTGCGGAAAATCTGCAGCTTCAATCTTAATTTCTTGCACTTGTTCAAGTTGTAATGCTGCCGCCAATTGTGTCAGAGGTGCTTCATCACAGCTCCATGCTGCTGCAATTTCTGCTGAACTTGGCGCTTGTAAACGCCAGACATTTAAACCAGCAGATTTTGGTGCAGCCTCTTTTTTACCTTCTTTTGCAGGCGTAGGCTGTTTTAGCATCGCATAGACCCGATAACTGGCACGGGTGAGTGCCACATACCAAAGCCGATTCAACTCTGCCAAACGGCGCTCACTGTGCTGCTGCATTGCTGTGGCATCTATGTCTTTATGTTTAATGGCAATGATACGTTGCTCAATGCCTTGCTCTTCCTGCGTTGCAAACACCAAAGCAGACTTGTCAGATTTGGGCGGCTGATCTGCCGACATCAAAAAGACCACTTTAAACTCCAAGCCTTTGGACTGGTGAATGGTCATCAATTTCACGCCTGCCGCATTAGAAAGTTTTCGTTCAATTTCCCAATCGCGTTTGGCAGGTGATTCAACTTGCTGTAAATACCAGTAATACAGCATGTAAGCCCCTTGATGGCGTTCACTTTGACGACTCAGCAATTCGGTTAAATGGCGTAAATTCACCACATGCCGTTCATTGTCAAAACTGCGTTTTGCCACCAAATTTTCCCAAATTTTAAATAAGTTCAGGCAGTAATTCCATGCGGTTAAAAAGCCTTTATTGACCCACATTTCCCGAATGCAGTCGAAGTCATAAATAAACTGACCTAACCCCTGTTGCTCAAGTTCAATCAACTGTTGCAGGTTATAACCCAATAAACGTGTCAGTAAGGCACGCTTGACCTTGGCTTCATCATAAGGATGTAAAATTGCAGTTAAAATTGCCGCCACATCTTTGGCTAAAAAGCCTGTAAAAACACTGCGCTGACTACTTCTATTGACCTGAATTCCAATCCGTTCAAGCTCGTATTGGGCTTGATCAAGCTTTTGATGACTGGTCGATAAAATGGCAATATCATCGGCTTGTAAAGCGACTTTGCCTGAAGAGTGATCAAAATATAAATCGCCTGCAATGCCTTGATTTAATAACTCGCGAATTTTTCGTGCAATTTGAATGGACTCATCCTGATCATGTTCCACCGTTACCCAACGCAGCGGTGTAGGATTGACCTGTTGCCGATCCATTAAAGCAGGATGAGGACGTGAACCTGCAATGACAGGTTCATAAATCACTTTCTCACCAAAAGCGGGTTGGCGTTGAAATAGCTCGTCCACCACACAGACCAACTCTTTCACTGAACGATGATTTTGTCTGAGTGAATAAATGCGACCTTGTTTTTTCAGCACGTCATCACGGGCATTGTTATAGGTCAGCATATCGCCACCGCGAAAACCATAAATCGCCTGCTTAGGATCGCCCACCATAATCATACAACCGCGCATATACCACTTTGGATTACGCCAAATTTGCGCCAACATGTCGTCTTGATCTTGGTTGGTATCCTGAAACTCATCCACCAAAATCAGTGGATAACGGGTATGCACAAACTGTGCAAAACGCTGCCCGCGTTCTCCCTGCAAAGCTTCGGCTAAGCTGCGAATTTGTTGTGCAAAAGTGGTTTCCCCTTTTTGCTGTAAAAGTTGCGGTAAACGCTGTTTGACGTGTTGTACCAAATAGAATTTTAAATTGGTATCCACCAATTCAATTTGACGCTCAAAATTAAGTTTGGCATCCACCACTGCTTTAATTTTACGGATCACAGGATGATCAAAAAAAGCATCTTGCACCTCTTGCGTACATGGTGCTTTCGCTTTGTTAAAAATTGATTTTCTGAGCTTACCGTCTTGATTCAAATATATTGCAAAGACCGCATTAAACAATGCAGCAAGGTGTGAATTAAAATAATGTTCTAAAGGATTATGCTTAATTTTTTCAATCAGTTTCGGCAAAGCTTCTGTAAATAGTGGCTGCAACCCCTTCTTGTCACTCCCCGCGACATAATGGGAAAAACTAAAGCTATATTCACCATCATAATATTCTTTTAATTCTTCAATTTGTGGGATGGTGATACTGGTTAAATTCTGCAACGCCTCTGCTAAATCTTGTACCTCCAATTGTGCCTGATCTATGCCCTGAATCTCTGCCGATGCAAAATTCAAACTGGTATTGACCAACCCCTCATAGTCTGCTGCAGATTTCAACCGCCCACATAACAGCATATAGTCCACAACATGCTGAGGCTGTGCCTGAATCCATTCACGCAGCACATCATGCAGCAATTGTTCGGTATAGACCGATGCTTGGTCGGTAATATTGGCACGCTCAATTTTGCCACTTTCAAAGGAAAATTCACGCAATAATTTTTGGCTAAAGCTATCCAATGTTCCTACAAACAACTCATCGAGTTGTGCAATCACCAACTTCAAACGTGAACTGGCATAGTCCAGTTTTAAACAATATTCCTGCAAAATATGTTTGAGTAAAGGATCTTGTAGTTGTGCAATTTTCTCTGTAAGGGCGCGCTGATCTAAAGACTGGTTTAAACACTGGTCGATATATTGTTGGGTTTCAAGCAAGCGTGCACGAATACGACTTTTTAGCTCGGCTGCGGCGGCACGGGTAAATGTGGTCGCAATCACTTGATTAGGCAAATAATCTTTCAGGAAAATCCGCACCATCAAACTCGATAAAGTATAGGTTTTGCCTGTACCTGCCGATGCCTCAATCCAATGCAAACCTTTAAATTGCATCTCTTGAATTGGGTCATAACAAATTGGGAATGGGCTAGATGAGTTCACGCAGATTCCCCTTGTTTTTGAAGATTTTTCGTAGACTCATAATTTTCAATGATGGGCTGATACAGTCGATGGCTATATTGCTGAAACGCCTCAATCAACAACGGTTCAGTTTCACTGTCTTGAAAAATAAATGCCCAGTCTGGGTGGTTTTTCTCACTTTCATCAATAAAACCTCCCCAAGCACCGTCATGCCAATGTTTTACGAAGCTTTCCATATTCAAAACTTGATCGGACTGAGCTTCATCCCACTGAATTTCAAATTCTTTTTTATCTTTCATTTTTAAAACCAAAGCCGCAGGCAATAACACAGGATATTGCTGTGCGTGTTTCCAGAACTCAAACCACTGGGCTAAATACTCGTGTGCTTGCTGTGCATGGATATTGGCAAAATGAATCACCGCATCTTTACACACCACAATCCGCTCTAAATCTTGCTGTTCTGTGTTCTGATAAGCCACCCAGAACAGATATTCCAACCATACTTCGGCATATTTTTTTGGTCTGGCACTCGCTGCCACCACGCTACACCAAAGCTTTGTAGGCTGTTCAGGCACTTGAATACGGATATGCAAATGCGGATTCATTTTCCAAAGCTGTTGCGTTGTTGCGGTTGCCTCATCTGCAAACTGCTGCAGTATGTCACGTAAATATTGCTGTTCTTGCAGTCCCGTTTTAAACGTGGCATTTAAAGTTTTGCCCACAGGTAAAGTATCTTGCAACAAGCTTTCTGCATCTTGCGTGCCATGTTGGAGTAAAAAATCACGCACACTATATTTTTCCAAGCCATTTAAAATCAGTGGCTCATGGTTCATTGCAGCAGTGTCGGATTGTAAATTTTCGACTCCAATCGCTTTTAAATAGGCACGTGCAGGGAAACATACATCTCGAATCCATTGCATACTGTCGAGTACCACCACGTCTTGTGGCAATAATGGATATTCACCAAACCATGCTTCGCGTGGTGTGGTTTCTTGCTGCATTTGTTTGGCAACCCGATACCATTGATCTTTAAAGCGAACTTCACGGCTTTCGGCAAAACGCAGTTGATCAAAAGGTTGCAAACTATGTAAGTGATAAAGAGATTTCAATTGTGCGGGAATCTCGACACCATTCAAATTTAAGCGTGAATCGCTAGCCCTATCGGGATGTTTCACAATCAATTCCAAATGCTGCACAAATTCCTGCACCACCACGGATGGATCACGTACCTCACCATCGCTGACATCAAAACCGTTATAAAATAACCAAACACTGTCTTGCGCCAACAATAAACTGTCTAAAAACGCCCCCTGATCATCCTCAATGCGTGAACGATCTCCCAGTTGTGGTTTTAATAATTGCATCAAATCAAAAGCCAATTGCTGATCACGACTTGGGAACACGCCATTGTCCAAATTCAACATCACAATCAACTTATATGGCAGCGGACGAATTGCACCAATTTGGCTAAAGGTAATGGCGCCCGATGGACTGGCTTGTTCGAGTTGGGTTTCGAGCTGGGCTGAAATTTCTTGCAGAATATAATCCAGCGGTAAGCTTAAATGACGCAAATCTTGACCCGACTGCACATCAAAATAACTGGCTAAGGTCAGCATACGGTCATGTTTTTGTACCAAACTAAACACCGATGCCAACACATCTACTCCTGCATCCTGAAACTCACTCAAGTCTTGCATCAGTTGTTTGAGCCAATATTCCACCGTTTTGGCTTGCCCCAATTCATGCTGAATTAGCCAATCACGGCGCTGTGCAAAATCCTGATAAATTTGAACCAGTTTAAAAATCAATTCAAAATCGCTACTTTGCACATCGGCATAACTTAAAGTGTGCTGAACCACGCAATGCTCTGGCACTGCAACGCCCAAAGCCAAACGATCTAAAGCAAACTTTAAGCTGAACCGATAATCTTGATCATCTGCACTCAGGCTGCGTTTTAAATGCTCGGCATCTAAACCACGTTTAAAACCTGCATTGGCCAACAACTCATTCATGCGCTCAATATTGTTTAAATTCAAGGCATAACGCTGTTGTGTGGCAGCTAAACTCAACCAGTCGCCAAACTCCTCAAAGCTAAAACGTCCTTGTACTAGCGCTATACGCCCAACCACCGCACGCCAAGCATTATGAATGTCTAAAGAGCTGATGCCTGCAATTTGAATAGGCAAATACACACTATCTTGACTGAGTTGATGCCCTAAAGCGGCTTGATTCTGCTGTGATTTTTGTTGTCCTTTCTGATAGAGATCACGTTCACTTGGCGGTGCAGCAAATACGCTGCGAATTAAAGATTCTTGTTCTTTGAGTTTCGGACTCAACACCAAAATATCACTGGCTTGGCGGCTGTCATCTTGTCCTAGCCATGCAATTAAACGATCTTTGAGTACCTCAAGCTGACGTAAACTTGAATGACACACATGAATTTGCAATGACTCATCGGCAGGATCTAAGTCATACGCCTGCGCGACTGGCTCAACCAAATTCAATACATCCGATTGAATTTTACCCAGTAAATGCTGCGGCTCTTCTTCAGGGAAAAGATCATACCACTCGCCTTCATCACCACTTGACAACGCCGCCAATAAAGAAAAGTGATCACGTGCCTGTTTACCAAAGCGTGTCAGCAAGGGATGATGTGACTCGCGCATATCGGCATTAAATTCACCATTATATTTTTTGATATACGCAGCAATATCATCATCGCTTACAGTTTTATTTTGACTTTCCATCTCGCGAATAAAGCGACTTTTGATTCGCGCATCCATGTTTAATTTCCACTTAGGATCGACCATGTCTGCCCAATATTCTTGCGATGGGTTGTAATGCAGAATAAAAATATCCATATACTGCGCCAAACGGCGAATAAACAACAACTGGCTTGGCGGCAAATCCAATAAGGTAAAAATCACCAACTGTTTGGGTAATTTGTTAATACACGAATTTGGATTTTCAGGCTCGCCCAAAGCTTGCCAAAATTGCAGATCAATCTCCTGCATTTTTTCAAAATCTGCATGAAAAATATGCAACCACAACCAACTTTGCCATTGCTCTAATTCTTCGGCTTGCTCTTGAGTAAATGCGGCTATTTCCAATGCCGCTTGTTTTTCTTCTTCGCTCTCAAAGTTTTTAGGGATATAAATTTGCTGCTTTAAGTTCAGGCGTTTCTGCTGTCCCCAAACCGCTAACCAATTGCTTTGACATTGGCAGACACCCTCGCAGCCTTTTTGGCAAAAACCACGATAAACCATGTAATTGCTAAATAAACGTGAAACTTTATCTGCCACCCAATACAGCATGTTTTGCTTTTTGAGCTGCTTTTCTAAACCCTGTGACAATTGCTCTGCGCTGTCATAAATTCGCTGAATCAAACGATGTAAAGCATGCTCGGCAGGAAGTGGGTTTTGTTCGTGTTGTATCCACGGTTGTAAGTCATAAAACACACGCCATTGCATCACAATACGCGGAATATTTGCCTGACGCACCCGATCTTTATCGTCTAAAACTGCCTGATAAGCGGCCCATTGAAAGGCACGAATACGATGATGAAATTCAGTATTGGCACTAATGCCTTTTTGCTCGGCTATTTTTTCCGTCAGCCACTTTTCTACTGCCACTGAAGGCACAATAAAATGCTGGGTTTGTAGCACCTGAAGCGGATTCGATGTCGGTTGACGTATGGTTTTCAGCATTTCATTGACTAAAACTTCTATACGTTGGCTTTGTATGACATGAATCGCCATAAGGTATCCTTTAATTTATTTTGAATAAGAATGTATTAAATGTACTAGAAGGCCGTTGATCTATCATTTGCCTCAAGCACAACAAAAGAATAAAGATTATTGGCTATACACTTACAACGGTGTATGCCACTTTACAAGCATACTTTTATTGCCTACTTTATTCAAAAAGTGCTTTGAATAAAGTGGTTTAATTTACCAAACAGCATACGATTATCCGCCATTTTAAGGTTGTACTTATGATAAAAAGAGAGACAATTCCAGACAGTATTGATCCAAGCCTAGACTTGGAAATGATTCGTGCAGAATGCCTAGAACTGGTCAAAAAACGTGCCTATTTTTCTGCAGGTGCAGCCGTCATTCCTGTGCCGTTCTTAGACGTTGTCATTGATGTGGGCATCTTGTCGCAACTGATTCCAGAAATTAATGCACGTTTTGGCTTATCTCCTGAACAAGTCAGCGTGTACGATCCTGAAACCCGAAAAGTCCACTGGAGCGAATTGCGTAAACGCGGTGTGGAGTTTTCAGGCTTAGTCGTGGCGCGTACTGCAGTAAAAAAATCCCTGAATAATGTCGCAGCCAAGTACATCACCAAACAAGTGACCAAGTTTATTCCATTGGGTGGACAAATGGTGGCAGCAGGTTTGGGTTATTTTATTATGAAAAAAATTGCCGAAACACATGTTGAAGAAAGCTATAAACTAGCAAAAAGCATTCAGCTTAAACAAGCCAAAGTTGTAAATGCATAGGGTCTGTTGATCATTCACCTATGTTTTTGGTGTGAGAGATATATCTCGCAAGATTTTTTAGCTGATATAAGGCATGAGGCAGGAAGTTTAGTCATTCTAAATGACTGACTCATAACGCAATAGCAGCAAAAAATATGCTCGCCCTGAAAGGCAGATTATTCTGCCTTGAGTTGTTTCAAGATAGTTCTTAAAATTTCCAAACGTGCTGCATTTTTGTCATTACTAGGAATGATGTGCCACGGTGCATATTCGGTACTGGTACGTTGCAACATATCTGCCGCAGCCACCAAATAATCATCCCAACGGCTACGGTTGCGCCAGTCTTCATCTGTAATTTTAAAACGCTTATGTGCGGTTTCCTGACGTGCTTTAAAACGCAGCTCCTGCTCATCTTTACTAATGGCTAACCAAAATTTGATGACGACAGTTTGATGATCATTTAAGTCTTTTTCAAAACGGTTGATTTCGTCATAAGCACGTTGCCATTCCAGTGGGCTAATCAAACCTTCTACACGTTCTACCAATACCCGCCCATACCAAGAACGGTCAAAAATATTGATTTTTTCTTCAGGCAGAATTTTCGTCCAAAAACGCCACAAATAAGGACGACTGATTTCAAAGGCTTCAGGTGCACTAATGGTGTAAATTTCGTATTCACGCGGATCCAGTTTTTTTACAATCCGTTTAATCGCGCCGCCTTTGCCTGCTGCGTCCATTCCTTCAAAAACAATGCTGACATTACGGTTATCTAAACGCAGTGCATCTGCCACTTTTTTCGTGAGTTTCTTTAACTCTGCTTTATAGTCATCCTCATTGACCGATTCAGATATAGGATTAAGCAAAACTTCTGGAATTTCTGCAGCTTGCCAAGTGATGCCCGAACTGGTCGGATGCACAGGACAATGCTCTAAAGCACGTAAAATATGCTGTGCAAATTGTTGATCGCGGATGGTTTCATCTTCGCAATCAATCATAATCCAGTCATCGGTAAAGCGTTGGCGCAGCTTTTGCAAGCTGTCATATTGCTTTTTATTGCGCCAATCCAAGCCGTGCAATTTATGCCAATGCACTTCGCTCGGTTCCATATCATCTAGTCGTTTTTGTAGTGATTTCCACGATAAATCGAACCAGATTTTAATGACATCCACATGGTTATTTTTTAAGTCTTCTTCATAGGCACGCATTTTTTCGACATAGTTATCAAACATGGTGTCATCAATTTGTTTAGACACATGCATGGCTGTGCTTAATAAGTCACTATACCAATTGCCAAACATCACCATAATTTGACCTTCGGCAGGAATAAAACGTGCATAAGGCTGCCAAAGTGTCTGTTTGGGATTAAACGGGTGCGGTGCATCGGCTTTTACCCTTAAATAACGCGGATCGACCCATTCTCTTAATTGTTTAACCGATTCACCCTTACCCGCCAATTCAATGCCGCTCACTAAAATCAGCAAACTTTTGGCATTTTTTTCACCTTTGGTGTTTTTTAAAGCATATTGGGCTTCAATTAGCTCGACTGAAAGTTGTTCTTCTTCCATGAGTTTAAATTCAGTATGTGCTTGTGACATCATCTACCCTATTGTTGTGTTATTTAAGCTCTGCTGATCATTCATCTATATTTACGATATTAGAATGAGCGACAGACTTTGATCAGTATACGAATATCGACCCATTTTTTAACAACTTTTCGCTTATTTTTGTAGATTAATCTCACACACTGACCTTTGCCGTTTGGAATTCTGTGTAATTTGTCATAGCGACGAGATCAAACTCACATTAAGATTTGCCCATTCAACTCAATAATGAGACACCCTATGTCTAAACTTGCTGCTTTAGATGAGCTGTTAGAACTGTATTATCAATTTAAATATCATAAAAATCCTATGCTTTTTCAACGCTTACAAGATGTTCAAGCATGGCAAAAACAGCGTATGCAACGCACCCATGCCACACAGTTTGCCGAAAAGCACAATGTCTTGATGGCTGAATATTTTTTAAACCGCTTATATGGCGGTCCAGATTTTGACGCTTTGGCAGGTCAAATTGCTCGCCTACTGAAATATGCACACAAAGCTGAAAAAATCATCCCTGAAAATGCAATAAAAACAGGGACTTCTGGGGTAAGTCTGGCGATTTTGGCAGTGCAGTTAGATGAACAAGTCGCGATACAATTGCTACAGGACTATCCTGAAAATATGCCTTTAAATGATGAGATGATGCGTCTGACTTATTTAAAGCTCGATCAGGGCGAAGCACGCTTAAAACAATTAAATATGTTGGATGAACTGGGTAAAAACCTAGATAAATATATGCGCTCTTTTGTGGTCTATACCGCATTTAAAATGTGCAAAGGTGCAGCTCAAAAATACAGTTTTCAAATCATGTATGAATTTATGCAAGATGGTTTCTTAGCCATGAAACCCCTCAAATCTGCAGAAAAGTTTGTGAAACAATTCACAGCCACAGAACGCAAGATTATTGCCAAAGTCCATGCAGGTGACTTACACCCCTTTCAATCGTAGGCATGTTTACTCAGTTGATCTTTAAGCCATCTGTCAGCTCAAGCAGAGGATTGCTCATTCTGTGAAATAGCCAACAATTCCGCGCATGGCTAGCGCACTATTTGATTTTTTCTGTATATTATTCATAACAATTGCATGATGATTACTGTACAAGTGCTTAGAATCTGTCATCATGCATACACTGCAGCCTTAAGCCTTTTTATCTGAGGAGTGACTCCAATGTCGAATGAAAATCAAACGCCTACCGCTACTCCCGAGTCGGCACAACCAACAGACAAAGTGAGTCCATTCTTAACCGAACCTCTACCGCAAGGCGCTCCACAAGGTCAGCAACAATCTTTAGAACAAAAATTAACGGATACACCTGTTACGGGTTCAGTGCCAAAATATAATTTGCCGCGCGGTGCCAACACAGGCAATGTCGGTGCAACCACACACTTCGGCTACCAAACCGTCAGCAGTGAAGATAAAGCCCAGAAAGTCGCAGAAGTCTTCCACTCGGTTGCAAGCAAATACGACATTATGAACGACTTAATGTCATTTGGTATTCACCGCTTATGGAAACGCTTTGCGATTAATATGTCAGGTGTACGTCGTGGTCAGCGCGTACTGGACATTGCAGGCGGTACGGGTGACTTAGCCAAAGTCTTTAGCCGTGAAGTTGGCCCTACAGGTCATGTGGTACTGTCAGATATTAACGAATCTATGCTGAATGTTGGCCGTGACCGTCTAATTGATGCAGGCTGTACCAATGTCGATTTCGTGTTGGCGAATGCCGAAACTTTAGAACCATTTGAAGACAACAGCTTTGACTTACTGACTATTTCATTTGGTTTACGTAACGTGACCGATAAAGATGCAGCTTTGGCAGCGATGTACCGCGTACTCAAGCCGGGTGGTCGTTTATTGATTTTAGAATTTTCAAAACCAGTATTTGAACCGTTCTCAAAACTCTACGATTTATATTCATTCACAGCATTGCCATTGATGGGTAAAATTGTCGCAAACGACTCAGAAAGCTACAAATACTTGGCTGAATCTATTCGTATGCACCCAGATCAACGCACTTTAAAAGGCATGATGGAACAGGCAGGCTTCCAAAACTGTGATTACCACAACCTGACTGGTGGTATTGTTGCCGTTCACCGTGGTTTTAAACTCTAAGGCGTACCGCAATGTGGTCAATTCTCGCCCTTGGTGCAGTTGAGAAACTGATTCATCATGTTATTGATTTGGATGCGATTACTCGCATCCAGCTCAACCAACTACACGGCAAAATGTTGCGTGTGGTGCTCGATTCGCCACAGCTTTCTGTAGATGTCTTTTTTGATGACAACAAAGTTCGTTTAGAACCTACTGCAACAGGTCACAGCGAGCAGCCTTCTATTTTTGAGCATGAGAAGCGCTCTAGCTTCGCAAGGTTTGATCAAGCGCAAAATATCAGCCCCGCAACGACCACTTTGCATGTTAAAAATGTGGTGCAATTGCTCAAACTGTTGCTATCCGATGAAGTGGGCAATATTCCCCTACAAGGTGACTATCATCTTTTACAAGATATTCAGCGCATTATGCAGCAGGCTGAACTAGACTTGGCCGCACATTTAAGCCCTTGGATTGGTCCTGCTTTGGCTCATGAAGTTGGCAAAATTCAGCTTGCACCCAAGCATTTAAAACGCAGTCTACACAGCCATTTGTTCTTTGCTGAAGATGCCCTAAAAGAAGACAGTGGTTTATTTGCCCCACGCTGGCAAATGGATGACTTACAACAAGATACGCGCATTTTTCAACAAAATTTAGACCGTGCCGAAGCCAAAATCCAACAGCTACAAACGCAGCTTGATGCACAGCCAGATACCGCTTCTGACACCTTAAACTCCACTCAGCCCTAGGGAATAAGTCTTTATGATTCCGCACGTTTCACGTTTACTCGAACTTTGGCGCATTGCCGCGCACTATAGACTCGACACGTTGTTTCCTGCGGAAGAACTACCAGAAAAGGCACGTCATGCACTCAGTTTTATTCGCATGCACCCTGCGGCTTGGTCAAGTAAAGAGC
The DNA here is from genome assembly GCF_013391485.1 of Acinetobacter sp. SwsAc5. Classification (NCBI taxonomy): domain Bacteria; kingdom Pseudomonadati; phylum Pseudomonadota; class Gammaproteobacteria; order Moraxellales; family Moraxellaceae; genus Acinetobacter; species Acinetobacter sp. SwsAc5. The sequence goes on along the minus strand of NZ_JACAXD010000004.1, from coordinate 2,447 downwards.
GTAAAAACCCGCTGAAGCTCAAAGAAGCTTTAGAAGAAATGGGACCATTGGCAATTAAACTTGGGCAATTGCTGTCTACACGTCGTGACCTGATTCCGCCTGAAGTTTTACAGCAATTGGTGTTGCTACAAGACCGTGTCAAACCATTCGGTTCTGACGTGGCACAAATGCGAATTCAGCAATCGCTCAAGGCAGACATCAACACCCTGTTTGCCCGTTTTGATGAGCAACCTTTAGCAGCAGCCTCCATTGCGCAAGTCCATACCGCCGCCTTGCATGATGGTCGTGAAGTCGTGGTTAAAGTCACCCGTCCCGATATTCGCCAGCAAATTCTACAAGATTTTGAAATTCTGGAATGGCTCGGTGCAGCACTGGAAAAACGTCTGGAAGCGGCACGTGCTCTACATTTATCTGAAATTATTCAGGACTATCGTCAAATTATTCTCAACGAACTGGATTTGACCTTAGAAGCGGATAACACCCGCCGCATGCGTCACTACTTTACAGGCTCAAGCATGATGTATGTGCCTGAAGTCTATATGGACAGTAAAGATGTAATGGTGGCAGAGCGCATTACAGGCGTGCCAATTTCCGACACAGCAACCTTTGATCGTTTGGGTATGGATCGTGCCGATTTGGCAGAAAAAGGCCTCACAATTTTCTTTACCCAAGTGTTCCGTGACAACTTTTTCCATGCCGATATGCACCCTGGCAACGTCTTCGTGGAAACCATCAATCCGAATAATCCGCGTTTTATTGCGCTAGATTGTGCGATTATGGGCGAGCTGTCCAAGCATGACCAAATGACCGTAGCGCGTATGTTGCTAGCAGTGATGAACAGCAACTTTATGCAGCTGATTCAAGTCGTACATCAAGCTGGCTGGATTCCACCAGGCACAGATCAAGATGCCCTCGCCCGCGAAATGCGTCGTACTGTCGGGCCAATGGTGTCTAAACCGATGCACGAATTGGACTTTGCTGGCATTCTGATTCAGGTCATGGATATTGCACGTCGTTTCCATTTGGAAATTCCACCACAATTGATGCTGCTACTGAAAACATTGGTGCACGTTGAAGGCTTGGGCACAGACTTATATCCTGAACTGGATATCTGGAAACTGGCAAAACCAATTTTAACGGATTGGATTAAAGCCAATATGAATCCAGTCAAAAATATCAAAGAAATTGGGCAGCAAATTCCCGACCTGTTACTAGGTGCACAAGACTTACCAAGTTTAATGATTGACAGTTTAAATGGTTTAAAAAACCAATCGGCTTGGCATTCCAAACAATTACATGAATTACAAAGCATGCGTCTGCAAATGGAACATCAGCAAAAACGCAGCTGGATTTTTGGCAGCATTATGGCCATTTTCCTCTCCATTGCGATTATTGCACCGTGGTATGTCTCTATTGTTTTAATCGCGTTGGCAAGTTTCTTGGCGATTTGGCGTATAGCCAAATAAAGCTACATTGCTTGATAACAAACTGATTAAACGATAAAAAAATTAGAAAGCCTGTTTTAAAGCAGGCTTTTTTATCACGCTGATTTCCCCTAACTCATCCTAAAAAACCATAGTATGACTCATCAGTCACCAAGTGATGCCTCTCGCCATTGTTGCAAAAATCACCACGCCTACAATTAATGCACATTTGTAGCGTTATAGATCAAGCATGACTCAGATTTTGCATAAACGTGTCCCTGCACTTAGTATTCGCGCAGGACATCTGGCACGCCAACTGATTGAACAAGAAGGCTTACATGCCCAACACGTCGATATTATTCCAGGTGCAGCAGGAGGCCCCAAAGGCATAGGCATTCAGGGCTTAGACCGTAAGCGTCCGCTGAACCCCATGCCTATTTTTTAATTCGGTTCCGGTTTCCAGCGGTGTGGTAGCAATTCTTCAATCTGAGTCACTTTATGTGTCGGCAACCTTTTCAGCACATCACTTAAATAGGCATAGGGATCCAGCCCATTCAGCTTTGCTGACTGGATTAATGTCATAATATTGGCTGCTCGCTGACCGCTGCGCAGCGAACCTGCAAATAACCAGTTCTTACGTCCCAACGCCCAGGGGCGCATCTGGTTTTCCACCCAGTTATTGCAAATCGGTAGATTGCCATCATCCAGATAGCGGCTTAAGGCTGGCCAACGCTTCAGAGTGTAATTGATCGCCTTGGCGGTTGGAGAACTCGATGGCACAGTCAGTTGATGTTGGTTGAGCCATTCATACAGTTGTTGCATCACCGGTTGACTATGCTGTTGTCGGTATTCGCGGCGCTGTTCTGCTGTACCATCGGTCTTTTTCCTGAGTTCTGCTTCTATGGCATACAGTTTCTGAATCAGCACTAATGCCTGTTCAGCGACCTGACTTTTTTTGGTCACATGCAGTTCATGGAATTTACGACGCGCATGCGCCATGCAGCCCACCTCAATGACCTGACC